>CAXHFM010000001.1:0-50290 GCA_964016345.1 uncultured Candidatus Poseidoniales archaeon
TGGGTCGCCTTCGAACACATCCCCCTCGTCTGACCAGCCATCGCCATCACTGTCACGACAGCCGAGAAGGTCTTGGGTACTCGTACCACTTACACTGGGACAGTCGTCAGATAGGTATGCTGGGGATGGGTTGTCGCCGAAGCCGTCCGAGTCCGAGTCTCTCCACTGGCTGTCTCTAGCTGGGAAGACATCCGCTCCCTCCTCAGTGCCCCAGTCTCCCGAGGGATCGGAGTAACCATCCTCATCCGCGTCTGGGCAGCCCATCCTGTCGAATTCTGAATAGCCCTCAACTGAGGGGCAGCTGTCCGGATTGGTACCGGTTTGATTGTCCCCATATCCGTCTGAGTCAGAGTCTGCCCACTGCGTCCCATCCATTGGGTATTCATCCAGGGCATCGGCCCAGCTATCCCCATCAGAGTCCATGCATCCGAGGTAACCCGATGTCGAGGTGCCAGCAATCTGGGGACAGTCATCAGAAATCTCAGTGCCCGATTGGTCGGCGTATCCGTCGCCATCGCTGTCCGACCATAGAAGACTGTTGTTCGGGTACACGTCCAAGCTGTCCCTTACCTCGTCGAAATCGGTGTCCTCGTATGGATCCATCCTGATTACCTGGTTGTTCTGAGAGTCCACGTACCACAGTTTCCCGCTTGGACCCACCTCAAGACCCATGATTGAGCCAGCGTTAGTACTCACTGTTCTCGAACGAGTGATGCCTTTTCCGTCGTCATCGAGGTTGTAACCGGTAATCTTCCCATTACCGTTCTGCGACACGAACAGCACCCCCTGGTGCAGTGCTATCCCTGATGGGAAGGACAGCCCGCTATCGAGGATGCCCCACTCCACGCCTGTGACCTCGCTGTACTCCGCTAGTGGCTCCATCTGTGTTTCGTCTCCCATTATGTTCGTTGTGACTCCCGGGCCATCTGTATTCACCCAGATTATCCTACCTGCTCCGGTATCGGCGATGTACAGTATGCCGTTGTCATGATTCATCTCCATGTGGCCGGGCACCCCTGGAGCCCTAGTGAGGGAAATATCGGAATATCTCCTGACCTTGCCATCCGAGTGATCGTCCTCGCCGGTATCATGGTCCTCCTGGAAGTCGTAGCGTACCAGTTCCCCGTAGTGGCCATCGTTGTACCAGTACACATTCTCTGAATCGTGGGCTATTCCCATCCCTAGGGGACTCTCGTGCAACATGTCGATGTGACTACCCAGTAGGCCCCCGGACTCTTGGTTCTCCTCTGCGAAATGACTGAGGGAGGACGGCCATAGAGCAGGGCCCATGAAGTCATTCGGATCTCCTCGGCCGTTGTATGTGTTCCTTGACTCTTGTGCAGTCGCGAACTGATAGTCGAACTCCTCGTGCCAGTCGCCGAATGCTATAGCGCTAACCTCTTCCATGAAATGATTCCTGTTGGAGTCCAGTCTATGCTCTGAAAGCTGGTTCGATTGACCTGCGTTGTGAACTATTGTGACGCTATCAGTAGCCCTATTTACTATCCATAGCTCGTTTTGCCTAGACGGGCTGGGGTGGAACTCCAGATCTCTTGGGACATCAAGATCATCGGAGGTGGACGCGATTTCAGTCTCGGCAAAACCCGGTCCAAACTGCGCTATGTATGTGTCTGGCTGAGATGTTACCTCTTCAGCTGAAGTAGCGATTGAAACCTGTCCAAGAATTCCGATCAGGAATATTCCGACTAGTAGGATACTGGTTTTCCCATTTCGCATCGTACTTTCATGCATGACTTACCGAGTGATTGCCCCTTTATTGTGCCTATGCATTCAATCTTCTGAATGTGGGCCGAAAATCAGTTTCCGTTTGACCTTTCCAAGGTGCTCTGGCGTGCTTCCATCAGTATAGCCTCCAACTTTACCTTTAGCTCAGATTCTAGAGCCTTCAGCATTTCCCTGATCTCCTTCTTCGATAAATCTCCCCTCTTGGATAGTTTATCTTCGAGATTGGCCATCATCTCTGACTCCCTCTCCTTGGCCGACTCAGCGACTCTTTGCTCCATCTCCACTTCCATCTCCAAAGCCATCTCTTGGCGACGAAGAGCGAGTGCGGCCTCCATCGTCTCCCTCTCTGATCTGAATCTCCTCTCGAGCTCTGACAGAGCGTTCCTCTCTGATGCTTCCTCTAGTGCCTTAATTCGTATCTCGACATCGGACCTCATCTCTGACTCCAATGAGGATCTCTCTTCTTCCAGTTGTTTTTGAAAAAGCTCCTCGTACTTCCTCCTGGACTCCGCAATCCTCTCCCTCATCTGAATCTCCTGCTCCAACCTGTGGGCTTCCACCTTTCGGTTTACTTGGGCCTCGGATGCCTCCCTGAGGTCCATCTCGACTCTTCTCTGCATACGCTCCTCGCCCTGTGATGCCTCCAGTTCCAGCCTCTCTTTGAGGAAGGCCTTTCTCCTGTCTACCTCGACTTCCATCTCCTCTCTGAGCCTCTCCCTCAGCTTCGCAGTATGGGCCTCAAGCCTTCGATCCCTTTCCAGGTCAAGCTGTTCTCTGAGTCGGTTCTCCTCTCTCCTTAGTCGGTGTAGCATCTCCTCCCTCAGGAGTCTCTCCTCCCTCTCTAGTGCCTCACTCTCGAGTCTCTCTATCTCGTCCTCAAGTTCTGCCCGGAGGTCCGCCTCTAATTGCTGGAGTTGTTCATCGAAGAGAATGTCATTGGCCTTCCTCATTGCCCCATGCATGCCAGAAAGTCTCTCGGTCATCTCTGCGATACGCATCCTACGCTCTCTTCTGACGCCACTCCTGACTCTGGACTCCTCATCCAGGAGGTCTCTGGTCCTAGCCATGGACTCCACTGTGGGGGATGTTGCCAAGCGGTGCTGGGCCCTGAGAGTAGCCAGCTCGTCAGCACCCTCGGAATCGTCTGGAGTCGTCGACTTGCTCTCACTCACGGGTACCCATCCCTAGTCTTACGCTAGTTTCACCCTATTTGAGGGAAGAGGGTTCCAAAGGGCCGATAATTGCTGTTTGGCGATACGTGCCATAGGCACGGCTCAGAATGTCACGTTGAATGCCACGTCACACGCTGGACAGTTCAGTTGCTTGGTACCCGGCTTGGGCCTTATCCTGAGCTTCCTCTCGCATCCAGGACACTGTATCTCAACTTTGAGAGGCTTCTCTGTAATCCTAAACATGCCTGAGCAGGCTGAACAGGCCACTTCCAGAGGCCTCTCTGGCTTCCCAGCCTCCACTACCACGTTACAGATGGGGCAGGGTAGTTTCTCTGAAGCTAATGCGTCAACGGTAGGCTGATGGGTCACTTTGCATACAGCGCCACAGATGACACAGGTTTTTTCTCCTAGACCATGAGGCAGCATATGGTCGCAACTGGGACATTCAGCTGCTGGAGGGGTGTGCTTGGACTCTATCTCCGGCATGTCCGACATGACCACCCCTCACATCACAGATTTATCAACAGAACCCTGTGAATCCTGTCCACTGAGTCCAAATAGGACACTAAACGACTCAATGACATCGCCATAGACATCCTTCGCTAAGTCCCCCAATGTGCGGATCCTCTGAATTCCTGTCCCACCGACCCACATACCGTTGAGTATTACTAGAAGGGCACTAGCCTCGTGTAGAGCGACTCCTGCTGCCAGTCTCATCTCATAGCCGAGCATTACAGCGATGACCAGTAAGGCGGTGACTCCGATGGAGATTATGACATTAGCCATGACCACGCTTCGAGTAGTCTTTGCCATGGCGATAAGCTGGGAAAGAGCACGTGGATCATCTCCTGGGATAAGTACGTCTGCCGCGTCTAGGTTGACTTGCTCGCCACTGCCTACGGCTATGCCGACATCAGCGGCCGCTAATGCTCCTGCATCGTTGAAGCCATCCCCTGCCATTAGCGTCTTTCCAGCCTTGGACTTCTCTGTCACCCATATGGCCTTACCCTCTGGATCTACACCACCCCTGCATGAGGATGCAGGAATACCGAATCCCCTCGCAAACTGTTCGACGCTTGACTGCTCGTCTCCGCTGAGTATCTCTACGGAGATCCCACTGTCTGATAGGGACTGAAGTAGCTCGGCGACGCCATCTCTGGCGTCATCGTGGTAGAATTCGAAGACTGCGATTGCCTTGCCCGATACAGAGAGAATGCTAGAGCCGTGGCCAGCCCTCCGTGATCTAGTCAGGGCGTCGTCGATGTCCTTTGGGAACTCGACTCCCTCGGATACCAACCAGTCGGATCTTCCCAACATCGTTTTACTACCTTCCAACACACCCATGACTCCTGCCTGTCCGTCTGATATTTCGTTGATATCGATAGCTTCCAGTGATCTCTTTGAGGCTTCATGGATGATTGTGTGCGCGTAAGGGTGGTTGGACATTCTCTCTAGTCCTGCTGCAATCATAATTGCCCTTTCCTCTGTCTCAGTGGACGTTACAGTAACGCCTGTCAGTGAGGGACGTCCGCTAGTCAGCGTCCCTGTCTTATCCAGTAGTGCTAGTTTCACGTCTGCAGTTGCTTCCAGGACGTCTCCACCACGAACTATCACCCCAGAGGCAGAGGCGGTGGAGAGCGCGGCAGCATGTGGTATTGGGGCCGCTAGCAACAACGAACACGGGCATGAAACGACCCAGAGCAATAGCGTAGTCAGGAATCCCTGATCCGTCCAGCCATGAGTGAAGAATCCAATTATTGGGGCCCCGATCAGAACTATCGGCACCCATAGTCTTGTGAAGTTCTCAATAGTGGTATGAGTCCTAGTGGGCTTGTCACGGTACTCCCTTACCAGCTCTACTAGGTTGGATAGCCTCGTATTCTCCCCGGTGGCTACTGATCGTAATACAATAGGGCCCCTGACCAAAGTTAGTCCCGCCTCAACGAAGTCACCTTCTGAAACCAAGACTGGAACTGGCTCACCTGTGAGTGGGGCTCTGTCTATAGAACCGCCTCCACTGGTGATTATCCCATCAACCGGGACGACCTCTCCAGAGCGTACCTCTACCATGTCGCCTTCCACCACTGCTTCGACAGGAGTCTTGCCAGGCTCTCCGTGTGGGAGAATTTGAGGGGTGATTTGAACGATATTGAGCTTCCTGGGCGATATTCCCTGAATTGGATTTACTATACGGGCACCTCTTGGAATTCTATCCAGCCCACCTTGCATGGACTCCCTGGCCCTTGTTATTGCCCTATCTTCAAGATGAGACGCGAAGGATACTAGTCCGACCACCGTCAGTGCCTCGACCCACTCTCCTAGCAGGGAGGCTCCGATGACTGCTAGGGAGGTTAGTACCTGAAAACCAAGGACACCATTCTGAATGCTGGCTATGGCCTCCATGAACATCCTCGAACCTGCCAAGATAACTCCAAAGAATCCAAGGAATGAGGCGAGGACGGTTGGTAGAGACATTGTCTCAACTGCTATTATCGCGAATAGTACAGGAATCGTCATTACAGCAGCAATTAGCTTCACTTGGTCTGGCCTCAGTCTCATCTTCGACGATACTACGAATTCAGCATCGTCCCCTAGGATTGTGGAAATCATCGACTCGGCGAGCATCCTCAAGTCTGGATCTGATATCCAGACGTGTCTTAACTCAATTAAGCCGTCATCGAATCTCACAGCTAATATTCCTGGCACTGCAAGAAGCGCATCCCTGAGCCCCTTTCGATTTGTGCCTAGGTTCTTCGCGGCCTCTCCAGGAGTGACTCCTATTGCCTGGACCCAGTCTATCTTGGGACTGTGCCCGAGACTCTCCAAGACGGAGCATGATCTGGAAATCCTCCCCCTTGAGATATCTAGTGATATCCTTGCAGTTCCCTCGGTAACGGATATTTTACAGGACTTGATTCCCGGGAGTCTGCTAACTGCCTTTGTAGCCTTCATGGCACAATCGGCACAGTCCATTCCCCTGATGTTCCAATCGAATTCATGAATTCCATCTGGGACAATGGCGGAGACTGAGCCCTCCTCCTCCATGGATGCCCGAGTGGGCGTAGTACCTTGAATATGATGAGAGTGTATACGATGATATCATCAGCACTCGCTACTCTCGGAAAACATGGTGGAGCTACCCGAGGACCTGGAATGGGACATGATTGTGCTTGATATTGACGGTACTTTACTCGATAGAGATGGGATAATCCCTGAGATGATACACACCGTTAGAGAGCTCGAGAGGAATGGAATGGTTGTTTCTCTGGCTTCTGGGAGGACCCTGCCCAATATCACCCCCATACATCAATCACTATGCATATCGGGGTTCATTGTCGGTGAAAACGGAGGTATGGTTTGGGACTCAGCTAAAGGGTACCCAATCAGGGCACTGGCAGATGGATCTAGACCCAAAGAGGCCGCAAAGTGGCTTGGGACCCAGATAGAGGGGCTCAATCCCGAGGGAATAGAGTCTAACAGGTGGAGAGAGACCGAATGGTG
Organism: uncultured Candidatus Poseidoniales archaeon; assembly: GCA_964016345.1. Taxonomy (GTDB): domain Archaea; phylum Thermoplasmatota; class Poseidoniia; order Poseidoniales; family Thalassarchaeaceae; genus MGIIb-O5. The sequence continues at coordinate 6,420 of CAXHFM010000001.1, forward strand.
TCTTACTGAAATCGAGGATTGGGAAGCAGTAAGAGATGCGATCGAGTCTTCTGAGTGGTCCGATATCTCAGTAATTCCCACTGGGTTCGCTGTTCACCTAACTATACCGGGGCATGACAAAGGATCCGGACTTCGTGTAGCCTTTGAGCAGAGAGGTATCGACCCCAAGAGAGTGATAGCTTGCGGAGACGCACCTAACGATATCCCTATGTTCGATCTAGTGGGTTTTGCGGTGAGTGTTAGCGAACACTATGAAAATGTGGTTATGGCGGCTGACGTCGTGACTGACGCACATGGTAAGGAAGGCTCCCTAGAGCTGTTGGAGGCCCTGCTGGAAAGAGTCAGGGGTTAGTAGTGGTGCAGGCGGCAGGATTCGAACCTGCGAAGCACTACGCAGAGGATCTTGAGCCCTCCCCCTTTGACCACTCGGGTACACCTGCGAGGGATGCGAACATATCCACACTCTTGATACTCGCGCTCGAGCTATGAAGTCGGGTTATGCAAGGAATTGTTCAAGAGTCTCCTTGCGTGCACCATGTCCGGGTACCGAGTATGATGGACGATGGAAGCTTGCCTAGGCTCAGTGCCAATCGTCTAATGGCTGTCGATAGGGCACTAGATGAGCTAGCAAGAACGCAAAGAAGATCATCCATTCCTGTTGAGTTACCGATGCCTAACTTCTGGGACGCAGTAGGCCAATTAGTTCAGCATCTTGAGGCGGAACTTGCTGAGACCATTAGGTCAGAGGGCATGACTGCCAAGGCACAACTACAGTCGAGGAAACTGGGAGTGGTTAGAACGGCGGTTAAGGACCTGGCAAGAAATAGGCTGAATGCGTTCACCCAACACGCTGTTCTGACAAATCTGATTCAATCGCCAGAGGATGTGAGGGCTTCTGCGGGAGTTAGGCCGGATACGATTGAATGGGACAAGCACGACCCATCCGAGAGAGTATTCTACACAGGAATTGGACATCTTGTTGACAAGTACAAGCATGAGGTTTCTTGGAAAGCTCTCCTGAGCAACAATTGGGACTCTCCTGCACCACCACCAATGAGTTCTGTGCATACCCCTCTTACTGAGTTTGTGCCAGATTCCGAAGGGGGAAAGGTAGCAGAGGAAAGTAGTGTGCCTGCAGTCATAGACTCTGAGTCTCAATGGGAGGACCCAGAGTACGACGAAGAAGATAGAATTAGGGAGATTGATGAATTTCCCGAGATAGCCCCTTTGGGTCGTAGATCTGTGGATGAGTCCGTATCCCAACAGAAAAAAGATCCTGATATGAGGAGGATACTGATTCTTCAAGACCTGGATGATCCCATAATCACTGAGGCAGGGGAGGAGATTACTCTGACGACCGGTGACATAGAGTTCTGTCCTTCGATAATTGCTGATACTCTGATAGCGGCCGGGATAGCTGAAGCCGCAGACCTCTGAGAGAGGCAATGACTTAGTCTCGTCATCATCGATAGGAGGTCATTAGAGGTGCACCTATGCCAGGAGAGATTACGAAAAAACAAATTGACAAGATGAGGAAGGAATTCAAAAGTGACTCTTCGGCCAGAGTTGCGCAGAACGCGGTTACCAGCAATAATCTGTCCTCAGTAACACTCAGAAGGGATTTGGTTCAAGAAATAGACTTCACGTTCAGTACGAAGCTGGATGAGTGGAGGGCCACGAATCAGAAGAGTAGCGGACGTTGCTGGTTGTTTGCGACATTGAATCTCTTCAGACCGGGGACTATGAAGAAAATGAATGTGAAGGAGTTCGAGTTTAGTCAGGCTCACATTCATTTCTGGGATAAGTTCGAGCGTTCTAATCACTTCTTGGAGGCCATAATTGAGACCTCTGGAAGACCTGTTGATGATAGGACAATCCACTTCCTACTGTCGGATCCGATTGGGGACGGGGGCCAGTGGAACATGGCCATGAACCTGATCAGGAAGCACGGACTAGTTCCAAAGTCAGCATATCCAGAGTCCAACAGTAGTAGCTCCACCAGATGGATGAATTCGATTCTGAAGGACATACTCAGGAGTAGTGCTAGCGAGATTAGGGGAATCCTTGATTCAGGGGGTAGTGAGAATGAAGCAAGAACACACAAGGAGAGCAGGATGGAGGATATTTGGAGAGTCCTTTGCATCCACTTGGGAACGCCCCCTGAGAGTTTTGACTGGCAGTGGAGAGACAAGGACAAGGAGTTTCACAGAAGAGGGGAGGTGACTCCCCAGCAGTTTGCGGATGAATTTGTTGACATAGACTGGGAAGAATACGTATGCATTGTGAACGACCCCAGAAACGAGTACTATCAGACATACACTGTTGACTACCTACAGAATGTTGCAGGAGGCCCTCCTGTTGTCTATCTTAATGTGCCGAGCGATGAAATGAAATCGATAACCCAAGAGATTCTGGAAGACGGTTTGCCAGTCTGGATGGGATGCGACGTGGGTAAGCAGATGGATAGGAAAAGGGGCCTCTGGGATGCCAATCTATTCGAAACCAACGAGCTTTATGGTGTGGATTATGGTATGAGTAAGGCTGATAGGCTTAGATATGGTCAAACTATGATGACCCATGCCATGCTCTTCACTGGAGTAGACGTCTACGAAGGCAAGCCCAGGAGATGGAGAGTGGAGAATTCATGGGGGGACGACTCTGGACAAAAGGGGTTCTACACAATGAATGACAATTGGTATGACGAGCATATGTTTGAGATTGCATCTCCCAAGAAGTACCTTACAGAGAGGATGATCAAGGGACTGGAAACAGTGCCAATCGTCTTAGAAGCTTGGGACCCAATGGGCTCTCTGGCCTAGTTAACCTAGGTTTCTTAGCGAGAGTTCGATAGTGACTGAGTCTGGGATTGGTATCCTCAGGACCTTTCTTAGTGCCTTCTCGTCCCTGGAAGTGTTAGTTACTAGCTCTAGGAGTCTCTTGTGGACTCTCATCTCCCAGTGATCCCATGTCTCAGCACCCTCTCCATCTGGACTCTTCCTGCAGGGAACAACTATCCTTCTGGTTGGGAGAGGAATTGGCCCTCGAAGCTTGACTCCGGTCTCATCCGATATTGTCTTTATTTGGTCACATACCTGATTTACATCAGTATGGTTCTCTCCCGTCAGTCTGATTGTGGTGACGACGGGCATTGATACTCACCTTGTTGCGTCTAAGCCTTCTTGTCGATTGCGATACACATTCCAGCCGCGACAGTCTTACCCATGTCACGAATCGCAAACCTGCAGAGCTCGGGGAAGTTGTCCTTGACCTCGATAGCCATTGGCTTGGTTGGTTGGAACCTAACTGTTGCTGCATCCCCTGACTTGAGGAACGCAGGAGTCTCTCCGGTCTTGAGATTCTTGATTAGCTCGACGAATCGGACGGCTACCTGAGCAGTGTGAGCGTGGAAAACTGGTGTGTATCCAACTCCGATTGCCTTTGGTATCTCCATCATCTGGATGTTGCCGACGAAGGTCTCGTCATGACGAACGAAGACTGGCTCGCTATCGCCGTATCCTGCTACGTCTCCTCTGCGAATGTCAACTGCTGCTAGCCCTCGTACGTTGAATCCGACGTTGTCACCTGGCTCGGCCTTGTCGACCATGGTGTGGTGCATCTCAATACTCTTGACCTCAGCAGACTTCTGGCTCGGATTAAAGACGACTGTCTTTCCGGTGTTAAGAACACCAGTCTCGATCTTGCCTACTGGCACGGTTCCGATTCCGCTGATTTTGTAGACGTCCTGAATTGGCAGGCGAAGAGGCCTGTCCGTTGGCTTTGGAGGCATGCTAATTGCATCGATTGCCTCGAACAGAGTTGGTCCGCTGTACCACGAAGTGTTCTCGCTCTTATTGTATACGTTATCGCCATGGAAGGCGCTGCAAGGTACGAATGTGATTTCATCAGGCTTGTAACCTGCGCCCTTTAGCAATGCACTTACCTCTGTTACCGTATCGTTGTATTTGTCCTGGGACCAGTCAACACCGCTGATATCCATCTTGTTTACATTGACAATTAGCTGGCTTACGCCGAGAACTCTTGCCAGGAACGCATGCTCTCTAGTTTGTGCGTTGACACCGTCGTTGGCCGCTACATTCAGCACAGCGGCGTCTGCTTGGCTTGTGCCTGTGATCATATTCTTAACGAAGTCACGGTGGCCAGGGGCGTCGATGATTGTGAAGTAGTAATTGGGTGTGTAGAACTCCTTGTGAGCTACATCAATGGTGATACCACGTGCACGCTCTTCTTTCAAGCCGTCCATGACGTAGGCCAGACCAAATCCGGCTTTTCCTGCTTCAGCAGCTAACTTCTCATTCTTCTCAATTACGTGCGCTTCGATGTGACCGCTGTCCAGAAGCAAACGACCAACTGTCGTCGACTTTCCGTGATCTACGTGTCCTACGAACACGATATTCAGATGCGGCTTGCTCTTGTCTTCCCACTGTGAACCCATATTATAACACCTCTAAGTGTGCCCCGCCGACCGAAGGGGCGTATATGAAACGTTCCCCAAGGACGTTTTCCACCATCAGTCACCGAAGTGGTGAGCAGTGTGGCGTTGGGGCTATCTATACTGAAGCTCCACTATGAAATAGTTGACCTTTGTCGTGTGCGTCTCCTCGTTAACCAAATCCGCGGACCATTCGCCTGGTAGGAAGCCCCTGACGGTGGAGGCTCCTATCACCAGCCACACACAGTAGTCGTCCGAACCGCAGTCTCCCGCATTACGATTATCATTAGACAGTCCGGTAGAGTTGGCGATCTCATCCTCGGTACTGTTGAACAAGTAAATATCTAGCTTATTATCAGTGGTGGTGACTGGTCCCCCTCCTAGTCCCCCTCCTGCTTGATCGTCATCTTGCTGGGGGTAGTCTACCTTCGTTCTGAGATATCTGATTCTGTCCTTGGTATCTTCATCATAGGTAACCGGGAAGTCCCAAGTCATAACAATCGGGTCCTGAATCCTCCTGTCCATCTCAAAGTCACTCCACTTACCTTGGTAGTTGATGTAAACTGTAGAGTCATCATAGTGAGTGAGTCCGTTGTTGTCCGTGACCGTCAGTCTGATGTCCCAAGCTCCAGCTGACATGCCTTCCAGTTGAGCTACCTCCCCGGTAGCGTCAACATCGTTGTCTCTGATACCGTCCTCATCCGAGTCAGTGTTCCTATCCAAGTCCCACTCATAGCTCACTATGTATTCATCTGCGTAGCAATTGGAGTCATCGGGGTCACAGCCAGCCCATGATTCCGATCCGGAGAGAGATACTGTAGTTGAAACAGAAATCTGCCTGTCATCGATTTCTTTATCCTCGCATACCCAAATCATGACGAAATCGCCGTTAGGAGGGGAGTCTCCCTCACAATTGTCGTCTTTGTTGGAGGATATTTCAGCATGGGGCTCTCTTGCAGTTGAGTCGATGACGGTTATCAGCATGCTAGTGGTGACCTCATGGGTGCCATCGCTGACAGCTAACTTTGCGGAGTACTCTCCGGGCTGGGCATATGAGTGGCTGGTAGTCAGCCCAGTTCCAGTATTGCCATCCCCAAATGTCCAAGTGAATGTCATTGCGTCTGCATCAGGGTCCGAGGAGCCCACGGCGCTAAATGTGATGCTGTCACCAGCCCTTACTGAGCCGGTTGGATCGACAGACATGTTCGCACTGGGGGGACTGTTACTCCCTAAGATATCCATACAGCCGGCCAGTGCAGTGAAAATCATTAGCATCGCCATCATCAGGCCCGCAGACTTTCCCCCTCTCATGGAGCAGGGCTGGAGGGTGGTATGAAATCAACCCTACGATTCAATGTTAGAAGTCAAAAAGGCTCTTTTGCCCCCTAGGCCTAGCTCCATCCAAGAGTTCCTTTTCCCCCTGTCCGAACGCTTCTGTGACGCGCCCCAAGGATTTGGCTAGACGCTTTGCATAGTATTTTGTGTCATATTCAGGTGCTTTCCCTCCTATCTCATCAACGAGCCATGCTTTAACGCCCAGTTTCTTATCCCCGCTTTCTGGCTCTGTGATCACATACCCGACCTTCATGCCTGGTGTGAATTGGAGGCCCGCTGCGATTCTCTGTTTGGCGGCCCTGACATATGGCAGGCCCTCGGGGTTGGCATAGACGCTGTCGAAATCCCACTCATTCTTCTTGGAATTCCACTTACCCTTGCACGATCTGCTGATCACTAGCCTGGATGGATCGACTTTTCCAGATCTCACTTCATCGATTGCCATTTTGGTCATGTCTACTGCGGCTTCTGTATTTCCGTCGAGAAGCATCTCGAACATCTCAGTCATGGTTTCGGATAAAAGATCGAAAGAGTCTGTTCTCCTGACCTCGTAGCCTCTTATCAGCATCTCCTCTCTGGGCCATACTACCCTTCCGACATACCTCTTCTTTGCACCGTGGCTGAAGAATGCGGAAAGTGCTGTCTCAAATTCCAGCTCAGCTCCCTCTTTTGTGAACCTATTTGCTAGCTGTTCTCCGAACATCAGGGTCTCCTCTCTGGCCTTTTTCCATTCCATTGATACCAGGGGATCTTCGGATCTATTGGTAGGAGCTCCAGCGTCTACTGGCGACTTCACGAAAATTGAGTCCGTATCTGAGTAAATCACGTCGTTACCCCCTTCCTGTACTTGTGAGATTATCGCTTTGATATTGTGTCTGGCCCATTCGGTAATACTGGCCCCTAAGTCAGGGTGTGTGAATCTGTAGAAACTAGATGCGAATACCCCATAGAACGAGTTCATCAGTATCTTGACTGCATACTGTAGTTGGTCAAGTAAGAATACCTCGACAGAATCATTGCCCTCTTGGGCATGCTCCATCCCCTTTTTGTATAGATCTCTTTTTTCCATCAGGTCTTCCAAAAGCCTTGGGACTAGTCCGTTCATTTCTTGTTTTGACTTGTATCTGGTTTTAGTTTCCGGAGAAACCCTGTCCGATTCGTCCTCCTCCCCTTCTCTAACAAGAGTAGTGGAGCAAATATTGTTACTGATCATTATTGACGGGTACATCGACTTGAAATCCAGCACAACTACCCATGGCTCCATTCCTGGTTCAACCTCGTGCACGTATCCGCCTGCAATCTGGTCCCTCTTCCTTGGTCCCGCATTCGTCATTGGGATAGCTATTGCCTCCTTGTCTGCCAGCCTCATTACTAAGGAGTCTATCCATTGACTAGTTGTTCCGTTCGTTGCAGTCTCGACGGTGGTTAGTGAAACCGAGGCCAATGCTTCCTTTCTGGCTATGACCTTTAGATGGCTAAGTATATCCAACGGGAGGTGGGTATCCTTGATGCAATACTCCATGACCACGTCTGGCCTAGCATCCCACTCTTCGTCCATCTTGCTGGCATCCACATCGAGCTTCCTCATCCCCTCATCTTCGGGCCACAGTAGCTGTGATACGTACCTTAGTGACTCTCTTTGGGGACGGAGTGTCTGTCTGGCCTGCCACCATGCATCCATGGGAATCCTCCCAACTATCCTCCAAACCCTATTTTGCTGTCTCTGAGGAAAGACTCTCTTGCTCTCGCTGTCAGACGCTGGCACTCTCCCCCATCCGAAAAGTGGGAGCCTGTCTATCTTGGGGCGGGGACATACGACCTCAGATCTCTCCTGCATTCTGGGAAGATCGAAGTTATCGATATTGTATCCGGTGATGAAGTCGGGATCCTCATCCCGGACCAGTTTGGTGAGGCCTTCCATAATCTCCCTCTCCGAGCCAACGAATTCATGCTCAGACCTAGATCCGTTTCTATCGACTACAGCCGCGGCACAAAGTATCCTATTTGTGGATATGCTAGTCTCCAAGTCGAATGAAAAAGATACGAATGGAGCGGGGAACGTATCGCTCTTTTCCAAATCCTCGAGATCACATGAGATGACCATGTCTACCGGATACAAGCCTGCACCGCCGGCGGCGATTATTGCCCTCTCGGATTCTACTTCGGAAGTGGTATCATCATTCTTTGAAACCTCGGGCGCTCTAACTCCTGCCCACAGAACTCTGCCCCCTGCCGAGATGTGTGGGCCAATATCCAGGTCTAACATCAATCGGTTGACGAAGAGTATGTCCGCGCTTGTAATCTCCCAGTTATCCAGTTTCTTGCGGAGATTCCTGACGGAATAGGGTTGGTTGGCATAGACCCTCCAATGCCTCTTCATTCCGTATCTTGTCCATTTCATGACCGGGTCCGAGACTTCGACGACCTCGCTCATTCTAGACACTGAGTCTAAGTCAACTTCTTGTTTCGGACTAGGGGCTCCAGGTATAGCGATGTCAAAGTAAGGTCGGAGCCCATGAACCAGTAGTACAACCGAGTGCCCGTCCTCAGCCCTGCACCACAACTCCACCACTGTTTTTGGAATAGTGGAGTCGACAGACTGGTACGAGCCAGAGACGATACACATCCTGCCATGCCACTCCATCAACTCCCCTCAATGTGAGCAAGTGGCACACCATCTTCAAACTATGTCTCAAAAGAGAGGCACAAGAGCACTGGGAGGGAATCCTTGCGTAATTGTTGAAAGCTGGCATGCTTCCGTGTGTATAGGGGACTGCCAATGCCAGTTGATACGGAACCGGAAATCGACTGGGATTCTCTGACCTTTAGCTTCACTCAGACAGATAGGATGTACATGGCGAAATGCAAGATTGGGGGCGATTGGGAGAAAGGGATAATGAAGGACTACGAGGATTTGGTGATCTCCCCAGCGGCTGGAGTTCTGAACTATGGACAGGGTCTCTTTGAGGGGCTTAAGGCGCAACGGGCCTCTGATGGTAGTATAGTTCTCTTTAGGCCTCAGCAGAACGCAAGGCGCGCTCAGGAAGGGGCAAAGAGGCTTGGAATGCCCCCTGTGCCCGAAGAAATGTTCCTAGACGCAGTCATTAGCGCCGTTAGAGAAAACTCCAGGTGGGTTCCCCCGATGGGAAAGGGGGCCTTGTACATCAGACCGCTTTTGATGGGGAGTGGCCCTATTCTTGGCGTCGCCCCTGCACCCGAGTATACCTTCCTAGTTTTCACCTCACCCGTGGGACCCTACTTCAAAGGAGGGATAACCCCGACTTCACTGAGGGTATCCGATGAATTCCATAGGGCCGCTCCCGGTGGGTCCGGAGGAGTCAAGGCGATTGGAAATTACGCACCAGGGATGATTCCTTCCAAGATGGCGAAGAAGGAGGGTTATTCTGAGATTATCTACCTAGACGCAGTTAATCACAGATACATAGAGGAAGTTGGTGCAGCGAACTTTTTCTGTGTGAAGGATGATGTGGTTTCGACCCCAGAGTTGACTGGAACAATTCTGCCAGGAGTAACAAGGTCTTCGATTATTGAGCTAGCTTCCTCGAGGGGTTACGAGGTAAGGGAGGAGAAAGTTGATGTTGAATACGCAATGGAGGCGGATGAGTGCTTTTGTGTAGGCACGGCTGCAGTGGTTTCCTCGATTGGAAAGATCGAGTACGGAAATAAGGTATCAGAGTACAATGGGGGCGAGGTAGGCCCAGTGACTAGGCAGTTGTACGAGGAGTTGACAGCTATCCAGCAGAGGCGCGCACCCGATGAATTTGGCTGGATTGTAGTTGTAGAGTGAGAGGTTTCACTGGGGCAACATAATTGTGCAACCTCCCAGCCGGGCCGATTATGAAGACGGGGTCAATGCTTGTCATCGTAATGATGCTATCATTTTCGGGACTCGGTTGTATACATACCAACAGTGGCGTAGGCGGTGCTGAAGAGAGCTTGAATACCGATACTGGCATCTTCGTTACTGGTCCTGATGGCGAGCCTCTGGATATTCCCTCGCTCCCACTAGAGTTCATTTTCAGCGATGTAGGAGAGGAGGGTGCCGAGCCGAGCATTGGGATTACATCCAGCGGTTGCATTTTCTTCATAGCATTTGAGAAGGTGATGCGATCATGCGATTTCGGACAGTCCTGGGAGGAGGTGACCGGCCCTGAGTGTTCCTTCACTACAAGTGATCCATACGGTTGGGTTGATCCTGTAACTGATCGTATTTTCAATGTCCAGATGCAGGGGCTCGAAACATCTTGGATATGCTGGAGTGACGATGATGGCGAGAGCTGGCTTGGCAATCCACATGATTCTGGGACCACACCACTGAACGATCACATCAAACTAGCAACCGGACCTTGGACCGGAAGTGGATACGGAATAGGGGGATCATTCTCCCAATCATTTTATGATCAAGCTGTCTACTATTGCTACAACAAAGGGGTTGGTATTTTCTGCTTCACAAGCTTCGATGGAGGGGCGACATTCGAAGCAGGTGGACAGATTTTTGGATTGGCCACCTCCAATGGCGGACTACATGGCGCGATTACGAGTGCACCTGATGGAACGGTATACGTCACGCCCAGAGTTGAGACTCCAACGGTAATCGTCTCAAAGGATAATGGCTTCAGTTGGGACGAGCATTCAATGGGAGAGGACGTGGGTACTCCATACCCTAGGAAGAACTCGGAGGTTGCCACCGATACACAGTCCAATGCATACCACATCTGGACCGGTGGTGATGAGGGGGTTTACATGTCAAGGAGTATTGACTCCGGAGAAACATGGGAGCAGACCAGTATCCGAATAAGTCCCAAAGAAGTGATATCCACTACATTCCCCCAAGTAGACGCAGGAGATCCCGGTAAGATTGCCATCACCTATCTAGGAAGTGAGAATTCGAGCGAGCTCGGGAAGCCAGATATCGATGGGGAGAATTGGACTGGAAATGCCCATTACGCTACCACTAACGTTAGTTACTACCTTTACATTACCTTCAGCCTGAATGCACTGGACTCATCCCCTGTTTTCCACACATTCAGGGTCTCTCCCGACCCAGTTCAAATTGGGAGTATCTGCCTCAACAGTGGAGATTGTCGTGACATTGGAGGTTCGAATAGAAATCTATTGGACTTCAATGACCTGCACATAGATAGGGAAGGTAGAGTTTTCGTGGCATTCGCGGACGGGTGTATAGACTCTTGTGCGTCTGATCTCAACTCAACCGCCGAGGACTCTCGGAGCAGGCTAGGATCTGTGTACTACCTAGGGAGTGGCCCCAGTTTGTATGACTCAGTGGGGATGCTGGAGATTCCTTTCTAATCATGGATGGAAAAAGAAGGCGGCGCCCAGGACTAGGTAAGTTCCCAGTAGCATAGCACCTTCTAGCCAATTTGATTTACCATCAGCGGCTATGATATTGACAATCAGAACAGCTAGGAATGCAGACACCGTCTCTAGCATACCGAACTCAAATGTCATAGGAACTTCAAGAATCCATGCCACTATGATCATGAGTGGCGCTACGAAGACCGCAATCTGTGTGGAGGAGCCCATGGAAATAGCGAATGAAAGGTCCATCTTGTCCTTGCCAGCAACCACCACGGCGGTGAAGTGCTCTGCGGCATTCCCGAATAAAGGCAGGAGGATTACTCCAATGAATAAGTGAGGGAGTCCGATATCATCAGCCGCATATTCCACAGAGTGTACTAGGATCTCCGCCATCCATGATACCAAGACAGTAGCCAGAACTAGGAGGATTATTGCATCACGCTTACTCATCTCCGGGGCCTCGTGGTGGTGCGTTTCCGTCGCGAAGAGATCCACATGAGATCTGAATTGAAAGTAAAGGAATAGTCCGTAAAGTGCCAATAGCACGATTGCCGCAACGTGGCTTAGCCGCTCGACACCCTCGTCTCCGTCAGCCCCTCCGACAGTCGAGTTGAACACAGCAGGAATAATCAGGACAATCATTGCCAGCAACATCAGAGAGCCGTTGGAGCTAACCTGGGAGTCAGTAAACCTCTGTTCAGGGTAGTTTAAGCCCCCCCATAGAAATGCCAGGCCCATGACAAGTAACAAATTACCGAGAATACTGCCGATGAGACTAGCTTGGACTAGTCCGACCATGAGTTCTTCGGTTGCAAGCCCTTCCAGTGTTGAGGTGTCAGCTTGGGAAGCTGCATAGATTGCCAACAAGGCAATAATCATCTCAGCCGCGTTTCCAAATGTGGCGTTTAGCAATCCACCCAAAGATTCTGACGTGTAGAGTGCAATTTCCTCCGTAGCCCTGCCCATTAGAAATGCGAGAGGCATGATTGCCACCAAGGATGAGAAGAATGCAAGAGATTCTTCTTGAGCAATGTAGGTGAAGTAGAGGGTTATTGGAATCGCTAGCAGTAGGAGGTTTAGTTTACTATCTCGAGGATCCATAGCACGGGCCCAGGTAATCTCGTATGACATGTTCTTCACATTATCGAGTAGCTCATATGAGGTGAATGTTGCGCCTTAGCAGGAGCTTTCATTGCTTCTCGCTGTAGTCGCAGTGCATGCAGGGTGTGCGAAGACTGGCTATGACTGGAACTCCTGGAACCGGCAAGAGTAGTGTATGCGAACTGTTCGATAGCGGTAAATTTGAGGTAGTCACGGTTGAGGAGCTTGCTGTAGAACACGAATGTATTGAAGAAGTTGATATCAGTGATGGAGCCCGTCCTATCGATATCGATATGCTCTCAAATATACTCGAAAAATTATGGATTGAGCCCCCTCAAAAATTGACTTTTATTGATGGCCATCTCTCACACTTGTTACCAGTGGACGGTGTTATTGTACTCCGTTGTAAACCCGATATACTTCGTAGACGTATGAATGAACGTGGATATGATGGGACTAAGTCTGATTCCAATGTGGAATGGGAATTAATTGGAGGCTCATGGAATGAATATCACTCCGCGGTTCCATGGACTGAGTTTGATACCTCGGAAAACTCCACTGAGTCAATTGTTAAATTGATACTGGCGTGGATATCAGATGGCTTCAAGCCTAAGACCCCCGACACGGGAATAGACTGGATAGAAGAGGAGGTAGCCTAATGTTCGAAAAAATGAGGGAAAGATGGACCAAGGCGATACAACCACTTGTGGTGAGAATGGGCGGTTTAGACCCTAACGTGTTAACATGGACGAGTTTGGGGCTAGCTATCTCCTCATTCTATCTGCTTTCACAGGCTAAAAATGACTCAACTGGAGCCACTTGGATTATCGGAGGAGTTTTCATTATCCTAATCGCGGGCATCCTAGACGCCCTAGATGGAGCTTTAGCGAGACATCAAGGAACAGATGGAGCATATGGTGACTTCCTAGATCATACAATTGACAGAGTGGTGGATGTCGGATTACTGGTTGCCATAGGGATGAATTCCAATTTTGTTGATGATTACAGCACTGGTCTACTAGCAGGACTGCTGACACTATTCGGATCATATATGGGCACTCAGGCACAGTCAGTAGGACTCGGGAGGATCTACGGAGGATTCTCGAGGGCCGATAGGATGGTTCTTACAATTCTGGCCTTAATTATGGCATCTTGGCAGGCATATACAGGATCGGCTGGAATATCTGTAGATTCATTGCCCTGGATAATGGAAGTACTCAATCTAGGAAATAGTGAGCTAAACGGTATGACATTCGCTCTGGCCATATCTGCATGGGGCGGCGTTTACACATTCTTGGTTAGGTTCATCAAGACTCGTGCTCAGTTGCTCTGACGGCAAATGCGGACGCCTGAGCAAATGGTGACATACTGTGTATCATTTGGGGTAATGGTTATCCTCTGTAATACATGCCTAGGCCTCGTGAAGCATCTCATCAACAGAGTTTTGGAGCTTGATGAAGAGTCTGAGTTGCCCACTGGACGAATAGATACAGAGAGTGACCCAGAGCTACAGAGCCTACTAATGTCTTTACAGCCAAAGATCAGAGTATTCGGTTGTGGTGGGTGTGGTTCCAACACTGTGGCGAGACTAGAGCACGAGGATCTGTTTGATGATGACTACGTCAGAGGAATAGCCGTGAACACTGATGCACAGCACTTGTTACGAGTTGCCGTTCAAAATAAGATTCTGATCGGGAGATCAGCGCGAGGCAGGGGCGCTGGAGGAGATCCCGAAAAAGGAGAGCAGGCCGCCTACGAGTCCGAGAGAGCGTTGAAGGCAGAGATCGAAGCATGTGATCTGGCATTCATCACAGCCGGGCTCGGAGGTGGCACTGGGACTGGCAGTGCTCACGTCGTAGCTAGGCTGGCCCGAGCCGCTGGAGCATTGACTATTGCAGTGGTTAGCTATCCATTCCTTTCCGAGGGAGCATTAAGGAGGCAGAATGCCGAGTGGGGGCTTGAGAGGCTCCGAGAGGTTTGTGACACCGTTGTAGTTCTTCCAAATGAGAGATTACTAGAGGTTGACGGCGTCAGGGAGTTACCACTAGATGCAGCCTTCAGAGTAGCGGATGAGCTACTCATGCGAAGTATAAAGGGAGTGTCTGAGATGATTGCAAAGGAAGGAGTTGTCAATCTCGACTTCCAAGACCTCCGATCTGTTATGGAGAATGGGGGAGGAGTCGCGATGATTGGCCTTGGGGAGGCCCGAGGAGAAGGAATGGCGGCAGCGGCTACCGAGGAGGCCTTGCAATCTCCACTGCTAGATATTGACGTATCAGATGCAAGAGGTGCTTTGGTTAATGTTGTCGGAGGACCGAGTCTCTCACTGGGGGATGCCGAATCCTGTGCCAAGATAATAAGGGACAAAATCAATCCATATGCGAGGATAATTTGGGGAGCGACAACAGATCCGAACATGGGGGATGGGATTAGAGTACTGCTAGTTCTGACAGGAGTCAAGAGCGAGCAGATCCATGGTGCCGCATTGCATACTCAGATGAGGAATCTGAGGAGCAGGACCGTGGAGTTCATCGGATAGTCCCTATGGGCGCTTGGATGAGCTCATCCGCTGTGCTTAAATGAGGCTCGTCGGTCGGCAGACCGCTTTGAGGTTGAACTATGGGTGTTGAGAGTTCCAATGTTGGTGTGGTAGAAGACACTTTACAAGGATGGCAGGATGGCATAGAGGGCAGGATTAAAAGCCTTCAAACTGGATCGTATGCTAGAATTTTGAAAATGGCCAGAAAGCCTTCGAAGCAAGAGTTTAGGCAGACAGTAATAGTTTGTGGAATCGGAATGCTTGTACTCGGGCTAATAGGATTCGTAATGCTTTGGGGTATGGACACTTTGTTGCCCGACTTCTTCAGCTGGTTAACTAACTAAGGAGGGATGAGATTTGTCAGATGCTTTTGTTGCCTATATCCGCCACGCAGAGAAAGTTCTACTGATGCAACGGGCTGACGAAGTATCAGACTTCGCTGGAGCATGGGATGGTGTGTACGGCGTAGGGGATTCTAACGACCTAGACTTAGTAGCCGCAAGAATCGAGGAGACTACCGGAATTGCCGCCGAGAGTCTGACATTCATTAGGGCCGGTGACGCCAGGGGACTAGAATTCGGAAATCGTCTGAATGATGTCACTCCTCTTCTATTCCTCTGCGATACAGAAGAGGTTAATTCCAAAGGGCTTTACAAGAATCACAGCTGGGTCGATCCAGGTTACATCAATTGGGTAGAGCCGGATGACTCATCCGAAAGTAGGTCAACGAGATATATGGTTCCCCAACTTGGTAACATGTACGGTGACGTCGCATCATTCCTCTACATCCTCAAGACCAGCATGGGACAAGAACAGAATGTAGCAAGAGAAATAAGAGCTAGACTTTCTGGAACCGGTTCCCTACAAGACATACAGGACAAGATCTTCGGAGTGTTGAGCCCTAGCTATCTGAAGGGATTCATTTTTGTTGAAGCTACAGCTATCCATCATGTTGAGAAGCTGATAGGAAGAGTTGGAGTCTCGGCTACACCAATGAAGAACTGTCGAAAGGTCCTGGATGGAGAGTCTCCGCTTATGGACATACTACCGTATCTTGAGCCCAAGGCGGCAACCTCAGGAATAGAAGAGGGCAACATAGTTGAAATCCGTGGCGGTGCATTCAAGGGCGCTGCAGCCCGTGTGATCGGAGTAAGTGAGTCAAAGGAAGAAGTCACTGTGGAATTATTCGAAGCAGCCGTACCTGTAGCGCTCAATATCAGGGCCGATCAGGTAAGAGTGACACAGAGAATGGAGTGAGGCTTGGAGGAATCATCGATTTGCATCACTCTCAAATAGGAAAAGCAGGTCGGCGAAGTACTCAGTAGGGGGATTTAGTATGTCAGCACGCAATGAGACTCCCCACAAGATCATCCAATCGCTTGGTAAGAAAAAGTGCAATGGGTCATGGGAAGAGGCTACTGAGAACCTAACCATGGAACAGGTCAAGAAGCTGGCCGAAGATCAGAAGGACAGGTTGACCGGGGCAACTCTTTACGCTAGGTGCAGAGAAGTTATGGGAACCTGTGTTTCGATGCGAGTTAATGTCGAAGGGATGTCT
This sequence comes from uncultured Candidatus Poseidoniales archaeon, assembly GCA_964016345.1. Taxonomy (GTDB): domain Archaea; phylum Thermoplasmatota; class Poseidoniia; order Poseidoniales; family Thalassarchaeaceae; genus MGIIb-O5. The sequence continues at coordinate 22,743 of CAXHFM010000001.1, forward strand.
CCTAAGGACGCCCTTAGTGCTATGAGCAAGGGGGATTTTGCCGAGCATTTCGCTTGACAATCACGAGTTGCGGGAGAGGTTTTTTCCTCGTTGACCGCGGAGGTGGCTTAGAATGAAAGAAAATATACAGACTGCTATTCAACAAGCCCTAGAGGGATCTCCCGAGCGAAAGTTCGTAGAGTCAGTAGAAATTTCATTCACACTCATGGATGTTGATTTGAAGAATCCAGCAAACAGAATCCAAGAGGAAGTAAGACTCCCATCCGGCAGAGGTAAGCCTGTAAGGATTGCAATGTTTGCTGGTGGAGAGATGTCTGCTAAGGCAAGAGCCGCAGGATTAGATGTCATAGATCCAGTGACAATTGAGGACATAGGAGGAAACCGTCAGCAGGCTAGAAAAATGGCAAATAAGTATGACTTTTTCCTATCAGAGATACCTCATATGGGCACTGTTGGTAGGTTCCTTGGAGTTGTTTTAGGGCCAAGAGGAAAGATGCCAAGGCCTGTACCACCGAATGTAGATCCTGCGATGATAGCAAATGGACTGAAGGATACCGCAGTCGTTAGATCTAGAGATAAAATCACATTCCATGCAGCACTTGGCTCCAGAGAGCAGGGCCTTGATGACTTGACTCTTAATGCAATGGCAATTTGGAATAGAGTCATGAGCAGACTTGAGAGAGGTACAGGAAACATCAGATCTTGTTATGTCAAGACATCAATGGGCCCGTCATGCAAGGTCGAGGTGATTGCTTGATTCCCAAAGTAGCTGGCTGGAAGCCTGACCGCGTTGGTGAGCTGAAAGATATAGTTGGAAAGGAAGGGATTGTCGGAGTGGTAGATATCTCCGGAGTCCCGGCAAAGAACATGCTGGACATGCGAAGCTCTCTACGTGGCATGCTGACCATGACCATGGCCAAGAAGAGCTTGATTAGGTTGGCCTGGAAAGAGGCTGGCCTGTCTGAAGAGAATCTTGAGAAGTTACTTGAAGGGGCTATACAGCCATGTGTTGTACATACTGACTCACTCAATTGCTACGAATTATTCGATGAACTAGAAAAAACGAGGCAGGGTAGAGCGGCGAAGGAAGGAGAGATTGCTCCCGAGGACATAATAGTAGAAAAGGGGCCGACTGAGTTTGGCCCTGGTCCAATAGTAGGTGAATTCAATGCCGTTGGAATCCCTGCAAAGATAGACAAGGGCGCTGTTGCCATCCAAAAAACCGTCACTGTTGTGAACAAGGGGGACCCAATAGAGGGGGAGCTCGGTTTGATGCTTTCCAAACTAGGCATCAACCCGATAGAAATTGGCCTTATACTGATGGGGGTCATAGATGATGGGCAGGTTCTTTCCTCTTCCGAGCTAGATCTTGATACTGATGGGTTCAGGAATGACATAATCAAGGCTACTTCGGGCGCATTTAACCTGGCATGTAATATTCAGTGGTTCTCCGATGTCACAATGCCAGCACTGTTATCTAAGGCCAGTAGCGAGGCTCTGTCCGTTGCCTTAGAGGCTGGAATAGTCAATGAGAAGACAGCTTCCGTCATAATTTCCCGTGCCAATGCGCACGCCATGGCTATAGCTAGCCAGTTAGATTCCTCAGCTCTGGACGAAGAGCTTGTCGCCGCACTGGGTGCGGTGGCGGTTTCATCCAGTGCTGGTGCCGTAGCCTCAGACGCGGCAGAGGATACAGCAACTGAAGCTGTTTCCGAGGAAGAGGAGGAAGAGGAGGAAGCTGGGTTCGGTGGACTTGGTGACCTCTTCGGATGAAAAAGAAGGTGAAAAAATGGAATATGTATACGCTGCAATGCTACTGCACTCGGCCGAAAAAGAGATTGACGAGAATGGCGTTAGCGCTGTGCTAACCGCTGCCGGAGTGGATGCTGACGGCGCCCGTGTTAAGGCACTGGTCGCTTCGTTGGGATCCGTGGATATCGGGGAAGCTATGGCTACTGCCATAGCTGCACCCGTTGCTTCAGGTTCCGCACCTGCTGCCGCAGGAGGAGCCTCTGAAGCTCCTGCTGAGGCCGCAGTCGAAGAGGAGCCTGAGGAAGAAGATGGTGGCTTCGAAGGTCTCGGCTCGTTGTTTGGATAAGCAGCATTTAATTGAACTGAATCGCGAAGGCGCTATGGGCGATAGCCTGTGAGCGATACCATATGCATTCTACCCGAGTACTGGAGATTCCGGTTTCCATCACCGTAACTGATGCAGTAAGGTACTTCAGAATCGCGTGTGAGAATCGGGGATGGTCCGGTTTTAGACTTGAAGAGTCGAGAGTGGTTCACCGATGGGCCATTATTATGCCAATAACCAATTCCGCAAGAGTTCTAGGAATGGAAATTGGAGAAGGTATTGCCGAAGGATTCTCTCTGAGAGCATGGAGCTACACTCCCGGCTCGGCCGGAAAAGTCACAATTGTATCTTTTGAGATTCCTGTATCAATAGACGGAGAGGAATGGCTTTCATTCCTTCGTGACTGGACTGATTCGTTACCGAGATGTCCCTGGAAATGGAGTTTCTGGGAGAGATCTATGATTGGATACTTCATTCCCGAATTCAGGAAATCAAAGAGAGTTTTCTCTTCTGAAGGTTTATTCTAAGCCGAATAGATGATTGTAAGTGAAATCAGCTTTTTTTAACTGTGACCAGAGAGAGGATTTGAAAGAGATGCCGATTTTGTATGGTTGAGTAAGATGGTATTGGACATTCTTGACAGCCCAAGAAAAATCGGGATGGCGGCTGGTACAGTAGCTTTCATGTTCCTATTTCCACTGTATTTCGCCTGGATGCCCCTAGCGGATGAGGATCTAGTAGCTGGGGGGGTCTTTGGACAGGGCGAATGGGTAGTTAGCTTCAGTGAAAGTGAGTCTATTTTTGAAGAGTCAACGGTTTTGGAAGATGGAGACACTCACATGACCGAGTTCTTGGTTGGAATAGAAGATTTAGGAGATATGGAAATAGGTTTCATCGAGTTAATTATCCAGTGTAATGACAATGATGACCCGGGTCCGGGATTCTCGGATAATGTGGAAGGAGCCAGCGACCTGCTTGATGTCGAGGGGCACTCCTCAGGACATATTCAAGATCAGGATGCTGAAGGAACTTGTATGGGAGGAAATGGTGGCTTCACAATGAGATGGGATGTAACGACCAACTACACTGGTGAGAGTTTCAGTATTGCATCATCCCAGAAAACGATATATGAGACTTGGAATGATAATGGGTATGGTATTGGAGTCTGGTCAGCCACCATTTACGCTGAAATTAACTCAGCCCCGGTAGTAGGAGGTTTTGTGGACTCTGACGAGGATTTTGACATTACTTGGAGAATGATTACCTATGAAATAGTAATAGAGGAATCGATGGCGGAGCCGGCTGAGTAGTTTACTACTTGGAGTGTATCCTAATCACGTCGTTATCCATCACTTCATAGTCCGAGCCAATTACTCTTCCTGAGCGAGCATCAACTGCCTTGATGAATCCCTGTCCCAAATCAGTATGGACTTGAAAAGCCAATTCCTTAGCAGTAGTTCCAGCGCCTACTAGAAGAGCGTCTGGAAGTATTTTGCCGTCTCCATCAGTCCAATGGGTTTCATCCTGAACTGGATATGCAACTCTTCTTCCAAGGTTACCAAAGATAACCTCTCCAAGTAATCCTAGTAGGCCTCCTCCCTCCCAATCTCTAAGAGATGATGAAATCGACTCGAGTGCGCTCCTCTGTTTTTCGGAAAGGCTTTTTTCACCTGACTCCGTGATTTGAAATTCAAACTCTCCTGGTGTGTTTTCTATCAGTCCTGCACTAGAAGCCCTTCTTAGTGCAAGTTCGGCCTCTGCGCTTGTGGGAACTACAATTCCGCCGGACTCCGAAACAATTTTGTTTAGATCCGTCCAAGATTCTGTTGATACCTTGTCAGCCTTATTTGCGGCGACGAATATAGGGAATAGTTGTGTCCTAATAGCCGAGGCCAGGATTGTAATCTCATTTTCTGACCAGGTCCAGGGCATTCCCGCATCCGGATACGCTTCATTTACAGATGAGATACCCACACTGATGTGCCTCTCATTGGCACCGATTCCTGAGAGCCTGTCCAGAATGAAGTCATTCAGCCCTCTTTCTCCTTCTGCTTGAACTCTCCTAGCTCCCCTTTCCCATCCATTACTCAGTATCCCACTGATCCATGCATCTAACTCCGCAGTCAGAAATTTATATTCCTCAATAGGGTTAGATCCCCCGGAACCAACAGGATTTCCCTCGATATCGGTCGATCCAGAGGCATCTATGACCTGGATCAGAGCATCGCATCTTGCTAAGTCTGAGAGAAACTGATTCCCTCTCCCTCTTCCCTTGTGTGCGCCGGGGACAAGCCCCGCCACATCGATCATTGTAACTGGGACTAGCCTAGTATATCCTGTACATCCACCGGAGTTGGGAGTACATATGCTTCCTTTGCGTGGATCTCCCTCACTCACGCTCTCTAGCCTTCCTTCTCGTTCTCTCTTTCGCCTGAGCTCAAAGCAGGCACATGGATGTCTTAGTGGAAGCCATGCGATACCGACGTTAGGATCTATGGTGGTAAACGGGTAGTTTGCAATCTCTACAGGAGTCTCTGTAAGTGCAGAGAATGAAGTAGATTTGCCGACATTGGGCTTTCCTACTAGTCCTATTCGCATGGATATCATTCCACGGAGTGGGCCTTATGTCCTCAAAGTTCGGTTGCTGAGCCTATCTCTTCACTCTGCTCTGAAGGCGAGACTTCTGTGTCAAGATTGGCGCCACTAGCAAGTATCTTCCTGATAGTGGTAGGCCCTGTTAGGCTGTAAGACTCTATTGCTATAGATGACAAGGATGCTTTCGATACATCACCCATGATACGACCCCTGTACTGTCCGCTTATTGTATTTGTACAGTGGAATATCGCTCCGATGACCGTACCATAGAACATCACTGATCCGACCTTTCTAAGCTCTTGATTGATGGAGGAACCTTGCTCGGCCATAGACTCGGTAAGTGCCATATCTGTGAAGTCAGACATCAGTGTGATGAGGAGACCCAGGAAAGCACCACCTGACATCATCCAGAAGGCCCATCGAGAGCGGTTAGCCGAAAGTTGGTGCCTTCCGCTGGCCCTTGGTAAAACGCTCAGAGCGGCTCCTACTGACAACGGCATCATTACCAGCCATATTGCCATCAAATCGAGGGACTGTGATATCCCGTTCAGCTCATTAACGCCTCCGAGAGCGTCGGTTTGGACAAACAGCGACCCTATAGCAATGGGAATTAGCATCCAAGCCCCTAGGTTCAGCTCGGCGATTCCTGGAGAATCTGGATTCTCAACGAAGGCATCTGAGCCCCTCATTGTAACCAGCATATTTGCACTGAATGCGATAATTGGGATTGCAGAGAGGGCCATGAGGAAGGAACCTGATATGACATCTCTAGATGATGGTGCAAGTTCGTTACTCGTGAGGGAGAACAAATCGACGACCACCGATGGATCAATAGATCCCATCGGATTTATTGTGATGAAGGCCCCGAAGAGCGTGAATGCAACTAGGGACTTTGACCATAGAGGATTGCCGGAGCCGATAGAAACAGAGTAAAGGGATACTCCAGCTACCCCACAGAAGAAGAATGTCCCTCCAGCGAGGTGAAAGAGCAGCCATTGGCCCACTCCCTCATTAAATGCACCAGTTATGAAGACAGCTAGGACAGCTACTATATTTCCTATGAACGCAAATACGATCAGCCACCCAGGAAATGGAATCTCTTGGGTAGCCTCGGAAACTGTGAGTATCATATTGATTACCAAGGCAGTCGTAGCTAGAGTCAGAAGTAGATTTGCGATTGGAAGTATTGTGATGCCGATGATAACTGCATTCTGCGATCCTACGAACATTAGCAATACAGATAGCGTCCATAGTAAAGATACCAAGGTAGCGTTTGACTCGCTGGCAAGATGAGTGCCGCATAGTCTAGGAAGTGAGTAGAGTGAGGTCCCAACTACTAACATCCCAATAGCGCCGAAAAGAGCAGTTAGCCTTCCTGAATATATCAGCTCAGAGGATTCGGGGCGATAGCCCCAGGATTCGAAGCTATGCAGGGCTGTAGCATCATGATTTAGCCATAGGCCGACGAATGTAAGGGTCGAAGCGACGAATGCCCAAACTAGACCATGGATTATCCATGTAGAAGAAGACGATCCAGGTCGCCCGCTTACAAAGTCAGTGGCTGGACCCAATGCCTTTTCCAGCATGAACATGCTCAATCCTTTGGCTACATCATTGAAGATCCAGAGACCTCTCTTGATCAAAAAGAAGGATAGTGCTAGTAATAGCCAGAAAGTAGCTAAAGTCGAAATTATTACATTCATAATAATTACCTCACTCGCTGGTGGCCTCCGTGAGCATGGTTGCTATGATCGAGAATGCACCGAAGATGACTCCAAGAAGGAAGAACCATATTCCTGAATCAAAAACTCCCTCGAACATGGGCAAGACTTGGGAAATCACTGGCATATCTCTCCCTGGGAATAGAATCCCATAAAGGATGAGGAAAGAAAGCATTGACACGAAGCCGAGAACCACAACAACACCGGACGAAGCCGGTTCTTTCTCTCCTTGGATGAACTCATCAATTGGGCTCGGTACTTCGATAGACACAGACATACACCCCGCGAAACGCAACAGAAGCGGAACGAACCAACGGAGATGGCACTTTAAGCGTTGGGCGAGGGGAACAGCCTCTCAGTATCATGGGGCACGTAATCTGTCCAGGGGGTTTCCTCTGCGATGAATCCCGGAACCCATAGGAGTAGGGAGTGCTGAATCACTCTGTATCTCGGAAAGCCAAACCTTCTTACATTCGCATCCTAATCCGACAAATTCGCCTAGATTTCCAGAAACTGAGTATCTCTCAATTGCTGCAACGACCTCCGAATCACAGGACCCGCAATTATGCGATCCTCTTGCTTTTCCACCAGCTGTTGGATGAACGATTACTCTGCATTCAGTCTTAGAAATATCGTCATGAGTTCTGATGATCATCTCGACCAATGACCACAGCCAAGGAGGTCGATATTCTCTGTTTCGGAACAGCCTATCTACAATTGTCCCTCTCTGGATATTCATCGGATTAATCGATACTTCATCAGATATCTTGGAGACTTCGGATACCCAAGATATTGTGTGTTCAAGAGCGTCTCCTTCGGACATGAAGGGTGGCTTAAACAGAAGATATGTCTTGACTCTTAGAGAATTGTCTCTGAGAATATCCACTGCTTTATGCCACTGCTTGAGGGAGAATCCTTTGTTAGCGTGGAATCTTAGAACAGTGTTATCATAGGCCTCTAAGCCGATGGCTACAGTACACTCTGGATGTCGTTCAGCTACCCATTGTAGCTTCTGAGGAGTACACATTTGGGCTTGTGCCTCTACTACTAGGTGCAGTCCCATCTCATACGTCTCTCTGAGGACGTGCTCCTGCCACTCTGGTGGATTTTCTCTATCCTCAAAGAAGGTTCCAGAAGTGTAAACCTTGACCATCTTGCAATCTCGGAAGTTGTTCGTAACTCTCTTGGCCTCTTCCCATTGAAGGAACATATCCTCGGCAGTTACATCATCTCTGACATCGTTAAAGTATCCGCAAAAGGTACATCCAGATTTCCACCACCACACACAGCCCTTCGTACGAAGTATTACAGTAGTTGCAACGCAGGGAGTACCGTCTGGCAGGTTCTCAGGGGTCTTGTATACAGTAACTGGCTTGGATGCATCCCAAGACTCTCTAGAAGCTATGGATTCAGGTGTATTCTCAGGCGCCTTGACTAGGTGATGGATTTTAACGGGCTTATCGCCGTCTCCCATCAAGCCGCATGAACTAGCCATGTGGTGCGCTCTGGGGGAGTGTTATTGACGTTGACTACTATTTGGTGAGTCGAGAGATACCTGATTACGTAGACGACACTAAAGACCAGAGATAATCTCAGCGATTCATGTCAGGGGGGTTCGGCAAGTTGATTGCTAGCTCCGACGAGGTTGAGAGGCTTCTCATTGAAATGGATTCGGAATCTAAGAAGTCACTGAAAAGCTGGTATTGGTTTGACTGGGCGAACCAGGCATTCGCACTCACGGTAATTACCGTGGTAGTGCCGACATTACTATCCAATATGTTTAATCTGGCGAATGGAGGAAGCGCTGAATATGCTGGTATGACATTTACTGGGGACAGTTTCTATGCCTTGGTACTTGGAATTTCTAGTGTCTTTGTGGCCATTGTCAGTCCAATATTGGGTGCCGTAGCCGATAGGATGCCTATTAAGAAAAAGATTCTGAAGATCTACACTATCATTGGAATTCTGTTCACTGCTCTAATGGGATTGGCTCCATACATGAGTGAGGATTCGTCATACAAATTCCTGGCAATTTGCCTGATTATGGGCAATATAGGATTTGCTGGCGGTCATGCTATTTACTCGGCCTTCCTTCCATATCTGGGAGATAAACGTCTAATGGATCATATCTCTAGCTGGGGGTATGCGTATGGTTTTCTAGGTGGTTCGACACTACTGACGCTTCATCTGATTGTAGGTTTAAGATTTGGATTCGAAGACCCCAATGTTCAGTGCTTCGTTTTCCTAACTAGCGCCTTATGGTGGCTAGGTTTCTCAGTGCCGATTTTCAGAAATACTCCTGAGCCGGAAATACCAAATCCTACTCAATATTCTTCGTTTCTTGAAGCGATAATAGATGGAGTCAGAGAGATACGTAAGACATTCTCTGAGATTCGCAGATATAGGGTCCTGACTCTATTCATGTGCGGGTATCTATTATTCTATGATGGAGTAAATGCGATTGGAGGGCTAGCGGCGGCATATGCAGATTCGGTTTTGAGAATAGACTTCAGTATGAATTTCGTTCTTCTTCTTTCTGCTAACATAGTCGCTATTCCCATGACTATCATAGGCGGTTCGCTAGCTAGTAGGTACAGTAACAAGAAGATTCTAGGTGGATCTCTAGCGATATTCTGTGTTGTATCGGTTCTGGGAGTGGGATTTGCACCTCTTGAGCTAGAGGGAGACCACGACAGGTATGACTTCCGTTATGACTGGGATCAGGAAGAGGATTCATACAAGCTTTCAACACTTTACAATCGAGGGGTGGATGGTTGGGTTAGTGAGACGGGAGAGGGGGATAGTGAGTTCAGGGAGGCATACCTAGAATTCCTGAAATCAGGAGATAATGAGCGTTCCTTACTAAGTCTTGAAGAATCCCAGTTAATGGTTCTAAGGATGGAAAATAATACTCAACACAGATTCTCCTTCTCCTTCCGAGGCGGAGAATTAGATGGGGCCTCTTCAGTAGGGCTTGAACATCCTACAGTTATTGAAGGTGGGCCAATAGACTGGTGGCCTAACTTGTTAAGAGACAATGTCTGGGAGCCTGCAGGGCTAGGAATTAACTCACAGTGGATAATACTTGGAATGACTTTTGGAATGGTAATGGGAGTCGCAGGAGCTCTATCTAGAAGTCTCTTCAGTATGCTAATACCTACCTCGAAGACTACTGAGTTCTTTGGATTCTTCGCATTCATTGGGAAGGCGGTATCTGTCCTAGGGCCAATACTGTATGCAATAGTAGCTGCCTCTATCGATAGCAGAATGGGGCTTCTGAGTGTAGTAGTTCCCATCTTGATGGGAATGTGTTTCTTCTTCGTTGTTGATGTCGAAGAGGGGATTCGGGTCGCTAGAGAGGTTGATCAAGAGGTGGCTTCTGGAACTAATGATGTGATATTATGAGGGCTTTCACACTAATCCAAAATTCCCTAACGGCTATGGTTGTTCCCTTTCTCGCCCTTATCATAGGTCTTTGCTCCATTCCTGGAATCTATATTTTTTTCAAGTTTGTTGGGCTGTTTGGAGCTAGTCTTGATTCATTCAACCGTATAGATAGTGTGCTATTAGAGGACTTTGTAATTACCGGAGTCGCACTTGGTTTGGGAATAACTGTTTGGGGAGTGACTCTAGTAATTTTCTCTGGACTCTTGGGAGGGCTATTTCGACCGAGGCTGAAGCCAGGGAGATACCCACTGAAGTCTTTTGTAACAATTCAGTGGGCTTGGTCGATGATTTTTCACAGAATAGCTCTTTTCTTCTTGCCGTATTTAGTTCCATCATTCATCGGTAATACTTTCTATCGACTCTCGGGTGCGAAGTTAGGAAAGGGAGTTCAGATCAATACAGCACATCTCAATGATGCTGGTTCCGTGACTCTAGAAGATGGCGTGGTAATAGGTGGAAACGCGATTATCAACGCCCATTTGACCGAGAAGGGAGAATTGGTGATGGCTCCAGTGAATATTGGGAAGGACGCTCTGATTGGCATGGGATCAGTCATTCAGCCGGGTTGTGTCATCGGGGAGGGAGCAATCGTGGCATCCAGAGCGGTAGTTCCTAAGTGGACTAACATTCCTGCAGGAGAAGTATGGGCTGGAATTCCGGCTAGGTGTATCAGAATGGCAGATGGTACCATCCCAGAGTAGTATAGCTAATCTCACACTTCTTCTGATTCTTCTAGGGCTTCTTCTTCAACAGTGGCATTTTCAGAGGCTGCTTCCTTAACGGCCTCGAGCGTCTCATCCATTCTATCTCTGAAGGTATCCTGCTTCTCCTGGAACTCCTTGAAGTATTCCATAGCCCGGTCAATCATCTCGAATCTTGTCTCAGTAACCTTCTTGATATCTTCAAAGATCTTCATGTGCTCCACATACCAGTCGTCTCTGGCCTTCAACTCAGAAGTGGCGGTCTGAAGAGCTTCATCAAGCTCCTCTGCGACATCGAATACTCTTCCAAGCCTAGCTTGCTCCCTGGTATACATCTCCTCCATCTTCTCCAATTCAGGCTCAAGATGCTTCACTCTTGTTCCTGCCTTGGCAGACTCTAATTCGAGATTCCTGATACGGCTATCCTTCTCATTGAGAAGGTCCCCCAATCCCTCTTTCTCAATTTCCTTATCGATAGCGTCTTTCTCGAGAACTTCGATTTGGGCTTTGGCGTCAGCTAGCTCGGATTCAATTGCCTGATATGCAACGTACAGCTTGTCGAGTCTTTCCTTCTCCATGGCTAGTTGGTCAGCCAAATCATCCTGTTCGACAGGTATTGTTTCCTCATCGCTCATGGTGTATCCCAAACAGCTGGACTACTGCTTCCCCTTTAATCCCGGCGGAAACGGGATACAAATACGTGGGTTTAGTGTATTCATCTAGATATCGCGGCCACGGTCTTCGCCAGTACCACTGTAAGTCTTTTTGCCGAGGGAATATGCAGCTTCTCGTCGGGACCGTGTGCATTGTTTCCGGGCCCAGAGGCCCCTGTACACAGAAACTTGGCGTTTGGATACCTGCTCTGCATCATTGCCATGAATGGAATTGTTCCACCAATCCAAGTTGCTAAAGGAGGTCTACCAGTTAATTGCATGGAAGCTTCGGTAATGGCCCTCTTTGCCTCTCCCTCTAGCGGAGGGGAATGAAAACCATTTGCTGAAGAGTCGGGCAAGAATGAAACCTCTGCTCCATATGGTGGGTTTTTCTCAAGAATTTCCTTCAGAATTGGCTCTAGATCGTCTGCATCGACTCCAGGCGGTATTCTAAAGCTCAATTTTAGATCGGTGTTGGTTCTCAGAACATTTCCAGCTGCCTGAACTGAGGGTAGGCCGTCAGCTCCAATGACGCATAGTGAGGGTTGCCAATTCATTCCTAGAATCAAGTCTGCAGTATTATTAGAAACCGGAAGGAGTGTATCTACAGTGGGAAGCTGTTTCCAAAGCGAGTCCCCCACAACACTAGCGAGTGCCTTTGCCTTACTTCTCAGTTCGTCCGTTATATCAACATGCATTTCAGGGATTAAAATCTGCCCTGAGTTTGAGTCTTCTACCCTATCTAATAGTGCCCTAGCTATCCTAAATGAAGATGGAATAGAGCCTCCAGAGGTGCCTGAATGGATTCCCTCGTGTGAAACCTTGATTGAAAGAGTACCCGAGATAAGTCCCCTTAGGGACTCTGTAATCCAGATATGATCATAATCAGGCCCACCACTATCCATTACTACAATCATATCGGGTTCTCCTAAATCTTCCTCAAGAGCCTCTAGGTAGGGAGGTAGATCGTAGGATCCCGACTCTTCACAGGTTTCGATTAAGAAGGAGCATTTTGGATGAGGAATGTTGGAGTCCTGAAGGATCTTCAGAGCAGCCACGCAGAGGTATCCGCCATAGCCATCATCTACACTGCCCCTGCCGAAGAGCCAAGGATCTCTCCTGACAGCTCTCAGAGGACTGAGTCCTTCAGACCAAAGTTCTGGCTTGGAGGGTTGCTTATCCAGATGAGAGTAGAAAACAATCTGACCTGGTCCTGTCCCCTCGACAGTGACAAGCAGGACTGGAGATCTGCCCTCGATCCTATGAACTGAGTAGGTCATTCCAACCAGATTCTGAGTTTCAATCCACTTACAGAATAGATCCACTGTAGCGTCAAGCTCCCCCAGCTTATTCCAATCTGGTTCGAACAGAGGAGAAAGGGCCTTGATGGCTATGAATTCACTGAGACTGGGAATAATTGAGTTCTCCCATATGTCATTACTCATATCCAGAAGCCGGCCCATGTCGTGATCCATATGCGTTGACATGATACACACCAAATGGATTCTTCCATCATGCGTTATGACAAATGAGCTAAGTGCAGGTTGAACAATTACAAGGATACCGAGTAATTGGGGCTTCTGATAATAGTGCCATTTCAGTTACGGTGTTCATGGCGAGTTCTAATTTTTGAAGTGACGCCATGAACATGTCTTCTGGATATTCGATGATTCTACCGGTTATGCCGACTAATATTGCTGGCCTTAGGACCTCCCTGTAAGGTAGTCCTCTTTTCTTCCTCTCCTCCTCGATAGACTTCAAAGACAGGTAATACAGTGTTAGTTGCATCGCGTGGTGTTCGAGGATATCCATTTCCGCTTGAGATGCCGGCTTGATTGAATTGTTACCCAATGACGATATTAGGCCATTGGAATCATAATCGTAGATACTCACTGCCTCCTCGGTCTTCAGGTCTATGGGCCTGATGAAACTCCCTTCCTCAGAGGTAGTGCAAAGTACCAGATCTATCACTCCATCCATCTCTAAGGAAGCGTGTTCGATGTATGAGAGGGGCTCTATTCCGTCGGGAGACCATCTCCCTCTCGTAATCCCCCCAGGGTCTACAGTCCTGGCGATATGGAATGGCATCTCAGTTCGTAAGCCATCTACTAAATGACCATCAACTGAGGTACCGGAGCATAGTTCCCCCAGAGGTCCATTTCTAATTCTTTCAAGTATTGTCCTGACTATTTTAGAGCACTCTTCCCTATCTGCTTCCAGTGGTAGTATTTCATGGAACACCTGTTTCATAAGTGAGTCATCAGTAAGTCTGTCCGGACTCTTGCTTATCCATGAGTTGGGTAGATTCGGGGTGATATCACTTTGAGGACCGGGATTCATCAGCCCTATCTCGAAAATCCTGTGAATCACTTTACCGAGAGTGGCTGCATCTATGCCAGATGGCAATGTTTTGTCTTCTAGTTGACCCGAATGATACTCCGATCTCTTTGCCGGACTACCTCCCCGTGTCTCGAGCCAATATCTCCTTGGACATTCATTGTATACGGTCAGATTGTGAGGAGCGATCCTAACTCTACTCCCCCTATCATTTCTGGAAGTAGTATTTGGTGCGGGAAGGAGGGCAGCTGATTCAGAGGACGCTTGATTGGTTCTCTCGATCTTTTGGAGGGGCGTCAGGACTGTTCTAGTTGTCTTATCTGTCGTTTCAAAGCACATCGGATGATGCAATACGGTTATCCCATGGAGATTATTTGACCCTAGCATTCCAGAGGTTGATGCTAATAGTGGATCTATCTCCCTGATACCTTCGTTAGTAACTTTTGGATGAGATTGAGATTGTGAGTCTTCTGAAGAAAGCCAATAAGACGATTCCTCTCCTCTCTTCCATGAACCCTGTCTAAGAGATTCCAGCCACATTTCTCCGAGTTGGGGAGCTGATTTTCCATAAGACCAAGAAAAGGTGATTCCCTTTCCATCCTGCCATTTAGTGTGCTTTGGAGACCCGCAAATTATCAACTTGTCTTCAGCTCTTGTAGCGGCTACGTAAAGCAACCTTCTTGCTTCAGCATTCCTTCTGGCCAAGTGGACTTTCTTCACGTGTTTCCAGAGAGGAGAAACCGGATCTTTAGAAGGCCATGGCTTGGGATGCCCCCCGAATAAATCAGGAGTCACAATGAGTCTCTCTGAGGATTCTATTCTGATATTAGTCTGCCTTCCAGAGAATACATCTGCTAGGATTACTACCTTAGATTCTAGGCCCTTTGATCCATGTATTGTCATAACTCTGACAGCGTCTGCTTCGGGCACATTCACTGCCTCTGTACTGTTCTTATCCACCTCTCTTAGTCTACGGACACTGTCCGCTATTACCTTGCAGTCACCGCCGAGATCCATAGCCAACGTGCTCACTAGTTGGATAAACTGCTCAGCATCCTGTCTTGAGGTATTGTCTGGGTAGGCCATCAGAAGATCTGATCTATCCAATGTCTCGTTAAGAGCTTCGACTATTCTGCTAGACCTTGAGAGGATTTCCCATCTTTTTATCATTTCTTTATGCCTATCATTTACTGTGAAATCTCGTAATCTAGCTAGCATATCGTCCCCTCGGGATGAGTCCCCGATGAATTTCTGTAGTTGTCTGTCATCGAGGCCAATTAGTGAAGACCTTGCTACCCATGCAGCGTGATGGGGAGAGTCAGGCCTTGCCAATAGCTGTAGCAGGCCATCGAGGGCGTGTGCGGTCGGACGTTGTAGGAGGCTTCCTTCCCTGTCGGCCTGAGCAGGGACACCAACAACTGAGAGCTCTCTCATTATGCTGTCTCTTAGCTTACTCCTGCTCGGAAGGAGAATCATAATTTCACTCGGAGCGATTGGCTCTTCTGCTGGTAGCTCGCTCCACTTTCCCGATGATGAGAGAACCCTTATTGGCTCTCCTTTGATCAAATTTCTGGCCCTCAGTGCTATTAGCATCGCCTGCCTTTCGACCGAGTTCGGCTTTCCGAATCCGAACGAGTCTATTGGAGCAGTGAGATCTTCTGGGGCATCGTCATCCCCGCCATTTAGTATGGGGCATATCCATTCAATCGAACCAGCCGAGTCTGAGTTTTCCTCAGACGGGCGCAGGGGTTGTGATGTAGCGTAGAAATCTCCTCTTGGGAATTCTTTGTGCCTGTCTGAAAACACATCATCCCACCAGTGATTCATTGCTTCTAACAGCCCTCCCTTGGTACGATAGTTAACATTTAGTCGGATCAACCCGTTCCTCCTTCTATCGATTTCTTCGGGCTCTGGGATACGTCCTCTATCTGGAAGATCGAAAGGAACCCATGGTGTCGTATCTATTCCAGATAAGTGAGTCAGTGTCTTTGCCTGTTTGATTCCAACTAGATGTGCATTTCTTGGATCTCTGCTACTGTCGATCTTTCTTAGTGTGGGTTTTTGCCGTAATAGCGGGATACTGGAGAATTCGTGCTGATTTATCGCCATCAGTGTTCTAGCATATTCAAGGAATCCAACCACCTCGGCCTGTCTGAAAGCATAGATGCTCTGCTTGACGTCGCCAACGTAGCACACGGTGGGTTGCCATGGCGTATCAGGGGTTGGGATCTCCCCCTCCAGGACATTTCTCTCTCCCCAGAGTCTGGAAAGAAGCCTCCATTGGAGAGGAGAGTTATCCTGTGCCTCGTCAATGATGAATGCCCTGAATCTCCTTCGAATGGTCCTGAGAAGATCGTATCTCCTTTCCAGATCTGATCTGATGGCTGTCAATTCGGATATTGATTCTCCTGCTAACTTTGGATTATTCTCTAATATGGATATCTGCTTTAAAGCAGCCAGGATATGATCGTCTCTCCAGGGTTCATCGCCTATGGAATCTAGTTCTCTAATTACCTCTTGGGGGTAGTATTTGCGACACACTTCTGGGCATTTGGAAAGCAGTAGGTCGCTTGCTAAGGCCTGTATATCATCGAAGTCGTGGACCTCTTCTCTTTCCTTCATTCTTTTCAGAATACCTTTGAATCCCAGATGTGCTAGCCTGAGATCATCCAGATTCCTAGCCTCTGCTTCTATGGTGAAATAGTATCTCTCTGATTTTTCTCCCTGAGGAAGCCTATCTGGGATGGTGTCTGGAAGTGGGGACAGGGATTTTCCACGAGAGGAGGGTGAGCAAGGAGGGGATGCCGAGTCTAGCAGCATTGCAATCTGAGCAAAATGGAGAGTCAGGGAACCAGCAGAGTTGGTCCATTCGTTCCTGATTCTGTCCATTTCCAAGTAGAGTGCTTCTTTGGTAGATTCCTTGGTGTGCTTGTCCTTTATTGCGCTCCAAGACTTAACGCCCCTCGGCCAGTGGCTGTCATCAGGAATATTTTGTCTGGGAAATATGGTTGGAGAACCAGATTGAACTGTTGATGCACTTGTGGTACAATCTAGATGGTGCGCAAGCCATACTAATTGTCCCCATGTATCAGAAGGAATCTGTTTATTTAGTGCTAATAGACAGGCTATTCTAGATTCTTGGGGAATGCCCCCAGCAACCATTTCGGGAGTTCCAAGGATGATGTCACAGTATCTCTCACAGCTTTCATTTATTTTCGAACACATTGACTCGACTAGGTTCCTATCGGTTGTAGATAGGATTCTTTTCCTGAGTAGTAGGGGGTCTACATGGCCGTTCTTGTCAGTGATTCTCCTAAGTCCTTCCTCGATGAAGACGGATTTCTTAACAAGACCATTGAGTAGCCTAGCTGCGGTTTTCCTACCAGAGTATCTCCTGGCTATTCTCTCTCTGGCTTTGAGGACATCTAACGCTATCTCTGCTGGAATACCTGCATCGACTGCATCTCCAAGACCAGAGATTGAGCTTGGAAGCCTCCAGAGTGTATCGAGCGCGTCTTCGATAAGCAGTATTCTGCTCGCATCAGAAATATTCTCTCTGCTGAGAGCATCTCCTAGGAATCCTCTGTAAGGAGAGACTAATTGATTGAAGAAGGAGTCTATGGTTCCTATTGGGGCGTCCTCTAGAAGGGTTAGAAGCTGCTCTGGAAGGCCGGGATGGGTTACTCTTGGATCGGTTCTATTCTGTTCGGAGACCGAGGAGGAGCCCATGCTCAATTTCAATATCTCATCCCTCAATCTATGTCTCATCTCATCTGCCGCCTTGTTGGTGAACGTTAGCAGAACGACTTCACCTGGTAGAAGCCCGGGGTGGTTCTTGGGAGCCACCGTCTCCGAGGAGGGAGAAATTAGGATCCCTCCTCTAAGTGGGGGAGGTCTTTCTGGTACTGGGAGTATCCTAGTGGCCCTTTGATCGCCACAGAGATAGTGCTCAATCACTCTGTCAATGATGGTCTTGGTCTTTCCTGTCCCGGCTCCAGCATCGATTACAATATGAGAATCCAAGTTTAGCGCAAGTCGCTGAGCGGTATTGGGAATCATCAGTAGTCATCCTCCATTTTGACTGCGCATAAACTACTCACCGGGCAGTATCTGCATGCTGATTTGGATGGAGTTGGGTGTACTCTACCTTCGACGGCCCCATGAGCAACCCCTAATGCAACTGAAAGTCGCTGGGCCATCCATGCTCTGAAGGGATCACTCTTGGGATCGGTGGATTCGTCCGGGAATCTATGCAATCTGCTTGTCAGAGAAGTGGTCGTTCCTACTGAAAGTGATTCTAATTCTGAACGATGGTTGGCTGAAGGCTCAACGAGATGTTCTGTGGAGTGCCCAATGGTTGTGATACCAGCCCCTACAACCAAGTCTCCTGGGTGGTTGATCTCCCATGCTCTGGAATAAATTGCCAGTTGAAGTTCGTTGAGTAGGCCTTCCTTGTTCCTATCTGAAGGCTTTTTCTCTGAGGTCTTCAAATCTCTGATAATTACTCTTCTACGAGGTTTCCAGTCATTCGTTTCGAAGAGTCTTAGTGGAGCTATCTCATTCGATCCGTCGTCGTCTAGCCATTCACTGCCTTTTTTATCGAATGGAATTATATCCACCCTGTCTATCTTTCCATTGATCATTATGGAAGGCAATTCTATCTGATTCGGACTGGTTTCATTTTGATTCAGAGAAATTTCTGAACCTGTCTCTGAACCATTAGAAATTTCCCATTCCAACGCAATGGGCATTGAGTCTGAAAGTTGCATTTCTGATCTTATCATAGCTCCTATTCTACCTCCTAGTGGAGCTCTGACTGGGTTGGCTAGCCAATCTTTCCATTCACTGTGTGACATACCGGTGAGCATTCTGAGTCTGAAGGTGGAAACACCATCGGATCGTTCCAGCCATGGTGCTAGTTTGTCAAGGATTTCGAGGGCTTTTTGCATAATCTGTTGGTCTTCTAAACCCGAATCGGCTAGATTGGTCGGAAAATGCCCTTCTAGAGCTCCTGATATATCCCTTTCCACTTGCTCTTGCATGCCTAGGACCTCACAAATAAGATCGTGATGTACCTGGTGAAGGAGGTCCCCATGGATTCTCGGATCAAGATCTTCGCTCTGTGTCTCTTCGTCTCTAATTCTGAGTCCTCTGGACAGCCATCCTCTTCGAGGGCACTTAGCCCATTCTTGAAGCCTGCTTGGCGACCATAGTTGTATTTCTTGATTGGCGCCATCTGAATGGCCATGTCTGCTATCAGATACGGTTGATCCGGACGGTAGTGGAGTAAATGGTCTGGGATCAATGGTTACGGAGTTCTTCCCGTCGCTGTTGGTGGCTCCAATGACTGGCCATCTTGTAGAATTACGAGGATTGTCTACTCCCTCTGGAGTCTTCCTGGTCAAATCGTCGTAGTCGAACAAAATAATTCTGTTTCTAAATTCCGCTGGAAGGTATCCTTCCGAGTCAGCCTTGCTAGGTTGCCTTCTCTCCCTATCCCTCTGAAGCTCTACATCGAGGGGAATGGTAATCGCACTAGGATTGAGGGGGGGATTGCTTGAATTCTTCATGTTTCTAAGTAGTATTCCATCAAGTTGCCTAATGTCCCTGGGGCCGAGATTCTCTTTTGAGTTTGGATCGAAGTGGACTGGCGGGGTACAGTAACCAAGGATTTCCTCCAAGGGAGGTGCCAGAGGTGTGGACTTATCCGAGCTGGGGTCTATCAAAATCACTTTACTACAGCAATTGAGAATATGATAGAGGTGATGACGGGCCCTAGTAATAGGAACGTCTGGCCTTAGAAGCTCGAACTTGTGTCTCTCCATCTCCCCTATGAAGGGTATTTTTGGCGATTTGAGATTCCATGAGGGTGCTGATGTATTGGCCAGTATAGCTATGTCTGAGTTGCAACCGAGGGCGTCTTTTGGCGCCATGACTCTTAGTCTGGAGCTGATGCCTGATATCGGAACCGGAAGAGAAGCGGTCTTGAGTATAGATGATAGCTCTGATATCCATTCTGACCCTCCTGAAGGAGGAGTCTGTCCGACTGAGCTTTGTAGTGACCTCAAGGACTCGTGTTCAGTTGTAATTGCCCTAATTATGGAAGATATCGGTATTGTGTTTCCATCCAGGGAATCCACTGAGATACCAGTGTCAATTTGTCGGACGGTTCTAACGAGCCACTCATCCCCAGTAGATGGGGGGTTGGGAACTTCGAGAAGTTTTCCGGAGTGGCATCCTGTGAGAAGCCTTTGATTGGATAGAAGTTCTCTATCTGTCTTTTCCAGAAGTGGAAGTATTGACGATGCGAGTGCGATCATCCACCACTGAGTTGATTCACGTGCGGGGCCCATTTCGTCTTTCTTGGAGGGCCTGCATAGAGCCTCCATCCATCTTTCTAAAGCACCTGGGCCCCCTAGAATATGCTCTGACCTTGCAATTTGAGATAAGAGCTCTATGTCAGGACGAGGTGATATATCATTGGTGTTGTCTTCATTGTAGAAAGGAGAAAAGGGGGAGAGTGATTCCTGTACGGCCAACAGTCTTAGCTTATCCATCGAGAAAGAGTTAGCTCCGTTTCCGATTTTGGCCAACTCATGTAACCAATGGCCTACTGGTGAATGTGTGATGGGTTTCTTTAGTCCCGATATGGGCAGTCCCAAATCATGTATTATTCTGTTCCATCTGGTTTGATTTTCCTCAAATGATGGATCGATGATTAAGATTGTTGAATTGGGTTCCTCGGATAGAAAACCTCTGGCAATTGAAATAGAAGCCTCGAAGGACTGTTCCTCTCTATTAACAAAAACCCTATCTACAGTTGGGGCACCTTTGTGGTTGGATATTTCATGTCTGGGAATCCATTCTGGCAAATCGTCTGTATCGGTTACAGGAAAATCATCCACCAGTTGGAACCCGTGAAATCCTAACCTGTAACTCCCCGGATATGTTAATTGATGAATGGGGCGAATTTTGGAAAGAGCACTGAGTAGTTCCTGATCTGACTTGTTGATGGGAGAGGCATGATCTAGCATGATAATACCATCAATATCCAGTAGTGTGAAAGGAGTTCCAACGAATTCAATACCTTCCAGTATCTTCGAAGTTAGAAAATCCGGGTGCGTTCCTCCCGTCTTCGATTCAATGTCTCTTAGTATCTCCATGAAAGAGTGCATTCCCGGACCATCCCATGAGTCTGTAGAGGACTCTTTTGAGAGGAAAGTGTGTAGCTCTGAGAGAGCAGTAGTCTTCCCCTCCCCCCAATGCATATTAGGCAGGGGATTGATTAGGGGGAAGGAAAGATTGGATGCTCTTTCTGAGCATAAATTATGCAGTACTAAGTCGAAGGACGGTCCCAAAGAGATTTTTCTCGGAATCCTTAGGTCCGCCATCAGGGAGGACTTGAGTGACTCCAGTGTGTGGTGGAGGGTCCTGTCGAAAGCGAAGCCTATATCGCTGAGCATGGACATCTGTTGTCTTCTACTGTTCTCATTAGAGTATATTGTTAGGATCTTCGAAGGGCCCCCCTTGGAAATGGGCCGAGGATCTATTGCCTGATTGACGAAATGATCCAAGAGCCAGTTCGGAATTGTTCCAACAGGTATCTCTTCAATTGTAATTGAGTCCTCATTCGGGTCCATCGAGTCCCTCCTAGAATCAGCCATGGACGGCGGAGGTTATTCAACCCAACTGAGATAAATAGCATCTAGGATAGTCTAGGGCCTCTAACGTAAGCCATAGCAATCAATGATGTAAGCAGATAGGCTATGCTAGGAGGGGGAAGGGGCGATCCAGACGGGGAGCTATCAACAAGCCAATCGACCAGTATTGCTACTTTCAGGTCGTCTCCATCCCATAACGAAGGGAGGGGGACTTCTAATGCCCCTAATGAGTTCTCACTTGAGCCTAACGAAAGTGCCTCAAGGAGAACGTGTTCGTAGGTCTCCAATCCGTTCGACCCATTCGGGAAATATGCCTCCTCTTCTATTAAAAGAATCCATGGTTCCAAGGTATACTCTTCTTGTGTGGCAATAGCCAGCGAGGAAATGTCCCAATCAAAACTAATGAAGTCCTCTATCTGTTGTAGATTCAGTGATATATTTCCATTGAGGAGCCCATTAGGCCCCTTGGATAGGGAAGCTGTGTAATCGTCCATCAGAGAGTCTGAGTTGGCCCTAGACCCGTAATGCATCCTCTCCCCATCAACAACTTTCGTGGGTGCTAGCCGAGGCGCCCCGCCGTTGAGTGTCACTGCGTGACCGTAGGTGTTCGTCCATCGCTCTTCAGTACTATTACTCCCAAAGGGGTCGCGTGGCTCAAACCAATGTCTGTGATAGTGTATTATTTCTACGTTTGAGTCCCCTATAGCCTCGTTCATTATGCCTTGCGTGGTTACGCAGTTGGTGCACCATGTAGCTGTATATATCTCGACCAAGATTGGCATTTCATCTACGTTGTAGGAGTGGTTTTCTCCAGTGTCATTGTTGGAGGAGAGGTTCCAATGCGTGGTGAAACCAATCGTTCCGCCGTCTACTTGCACACCGTCGGAGTCGTACCTAGCGTGATCCCAGAACTGTTCTGTAGCGGCACTGACCTGCAATGGAAGGAGAATCACTGTTGTCATCATCACTGCTAGGATAACCCTCATAATGAACGGCGGAAGATTGTATTATTGAAGAGTTACTCATGGTTGTGCTGATTCTAGGGCACTGATTGTCCTCTGTACATCATCGTCGGTGATGTGCAGGTGTGTTACTATTCTTATTGTGGAGCTGTCAATTGTAAGGGCTTGGATGCCCATCTTCCCCAATCTATGGATTAGCGATTCAGCCCCTCCCTTGTCACATCTGACATACACCATGTTGGTCTGTACTTGTTCAAGATCGACTTCGTAGGAATCCATCTTTTCAAGGGCCGTTGCTATCTCCATAGCCCTGTCATGATCTGCTGAGAGTCTATGGATATTATTCTCCAGAGAGTATATACCAGCGGCGGCCAGTATTCCTGCCTGCCTCATCCCCCCGCCGAACATTTTTCTCCACCTGCGTGCTTTGTAGAGGGTGTCGGTCGACCCCACCAGTACACTTCCCACAGGAGCACCTAGTCCCTTGCTGAGGCATACCGAGATACTATCGTAATCCCTAGCCATTCTCTTAGGACTCAGTGAGCTAGATATCGAAGCGTTGAAAATCCTAGCTCCGTCTATGTGGGACCTGCAATTGTTTTCCCTGGCAATCTTTGCGATTCCATCCAGTTTTTTCTTAGAGTAGCAGGTCCCACCTCCACGGTTAGAGGTATTCTCGACGCAGACCATGCTACCGTTAGGGTAGTGCCCGAGACTTCCATCGCTCTTCCTTATTGAGACTTCCACATCAGCTGGATCCATTATGCCTCCCTCTCCTGGAACGAGTGCTACTGAGCAACCTGATAGAGCAGCATACCCGCCTCCCTCGTAAACGTAAATATGGCTGTGTCTCTCTGTTATGACCTCATCTCCTGGCTCGGTCTGCGCCCTAATAGCAATCGCATTCGACATAGTTCCCGATGGGACAAAGAGTGCCTCTTCCTTCCCGAAAATATCTGCTACCATCTCCTGAAGCTCGATAACAGTGGGGTCGTCACCCAATACATCATCACCCACAGATGCCTTAGCCATAGCCTCTCTCATCTCTGGAGTAGGCTGGGTGACGGTGTCGCTTCTTAGGTCCACCAGCTCGCTGGGATAGTGTCTCATGGGAGTCCCAGAAGGTGGTTGCATATCAAATGAGTATGAAACTGGTATTCTTCACAACCAGTGCTACGCACTGAGGAAAAAATTTATTTAAACTAGGGGAAACTAGATATATTTTCAGTTATTAGGTGTTTTGAACTACACCGGCTATTATCAAAACCTTCAAAATTTACCATTTTAAGCATTTTAATTAGGTCTTAGTTATAACATATGAGTCATCTGGTCAATTACTCACTGAGGTGAGGAGGAAATAAAATGGATATAGATATGAACGCAATGAAAGCAGAAATCGGCGGGGCCTTCGCAGTAGCATGGCTCGTGATCGGAATTGGAATGGAATGGGACCTGACTGCAGCCGTCTTGATGGCTGCGGTTTGGATGGCATTCTCCGGGGCTCATGTACTACCCGTGATAACGTGGATGCACATAATGACAGGTGACCTTGGTGATACGGAAGGTAACTGGATGCCTAATGGCATGCGATTACTAGCACAGGTCCTGGGAGCCGGTTTGGCCATAGCACTGTTGTCAGAAATGGGCGCTCTAGACTCCCCTTGGGAGACTATACAACCTGGATTCGAAGCTCCTGATGCTTGGGGTGCAATTACAATGATTGCCGCAGGAGCAATCTTCTGGACCGTTCACACAAGAGCTGAGTCGGCTTGGGTAAGTGGGTTTGCCGTGATGGCTCTAGCAGGGATGATGGGGATGTCCTATGATTGGACAATGGCAGTGGGAGTTGATGCTGCTACTGGAGATGCAATAATGGCTTCAGGATCCTCGACCACAAGTGGAGCCGGTGAAATGGCATCATCTCTATTTAGTTCGGGTCATGAAATTGCTCAGATTGCTCAGGCTTGGATATTTGATGGCCTTATGTGTGGCATTGGAGCACTAGTTGCTGTCAAGGTCGATGAAGCAGTCAATTAGATCTGTAAACCGTTACAGAACATTCGTAAGGCGGGCTGGGGGATTTCCTCCCAGTCTGCCGATTTTAGATATTCAATTATTATCACTTGACGAGGGGGAGGCTACTCGTTATTGAGTCTATTTCGCTTCTAATTCCGGGGCCCAGCCCTACTACTGTTATTGTCCCGGGTGGAATCTCTGTGTGTCCTGCGTCCTTTATCATGGAAGAAATTATTCCGCTCTCCGCCGCTTCTCCGTAAATCCTTCTCAGTCCTTCCAGATGAGGGGCAGAGACGACGATCTTCCTGGCGCCTTCTCTGAGATACCTGTCGAGCATTCTGCTGTCCTTGGATCTTGCCTTTAGTATGCAGTCAGAGACAGCATGCCCGCACTGTGCTGCCATCTTTCCCTTGGTTAGGTTTAGATCGGCCCTGGTGACTAGGACCATGGTTAGCTCAGGAGCTGCTCTTGACAGGGCTTACCACCACCTCTCTACTAGTGGAGTGCCTTGTCATGATATCGGATATCGGCTCGGCCAACCAAGCTGCGAAGGCGACATTGCCGACACCGTGGACCAAATCGAATGGGAGGCCTGCCAATATGTACACTGGAAGAGTCTCGAGAGGAAGGGTGTGCAATACGCTTACTGAGACGACCCAGTCGAAAGCGAAGGCTACAACGAATGAGACACCGGCCACTCTAGGAACAGAAATCTTGTCGTCGACCCTGAGGCTCTGCGAAAGCACTGCGCCCGTGATTCCAACGAGTGCCCATCCCAGTGCCTGGTAAAATGTCCAGAGGCCATGACCCATTACCAGATTAGATGTGATTGCAATAATCGTGGCCACGCCAATAGATCTTGTAGCCCCGTAATGAATTCCCACTAAAAGCACAACCACGGTAACCGGTTGCACGTTGGGGAGCGGTTCGAGGAGTATCCTTCCAGTGATTGCGAATATGGTGATCAACGCTAGGATTGTCAGGTCATTTCCAGAGTCTAAGGATTTCTCGGCTTTCCACATTGACCATGCCACTACTGCCAGCAAGGAGAGGTTGAGAACCAGTGTCTCGAAGGGTGAGAGAACTATTGCATGTGCGTCCAGCATTGAATCACTTTCCCAGAGATGAAAGGGCCTGTCTATTCATAATTCCGCTCATCAAGTACTCACCATGTCTCTATATTCCAACTTATCACATCGCCCTCTTCCATCACTAAACTGCCGATTCCGACCACGGAGTACCGACCATTGTGAGTCAGGCTCCAGTATGCTCCGTTGAAATCGCCTTGAACCTCTTGATCGTTCAGGCCTCCGATAGTATGGACGAATTCCCCCCAGTTGGGGTTCACGAAGTATCCTACGGCTAAGTGTCCCCCTGCGACTCTTGTTGCGTCCATCATGAAATTCATCCCATCTGTGTATCCCTCGAATCCTCCAACGCAAGCGCCAGTTAGATTGAGGTCGTAATTGACTCCGATCATGGAACCATCAGCATTAATCATCGAAACCCCCGAAGAATATACAGGATGAGGATGTTCCACTGGGAAGTAAATGCATATGGCTTGGTTTTCATCCCATTCGTTTGGCAGTCCGACGTGAGATGACTCGCTATCACTTACGAATCTAGCAACCTCTTCGTTAACTGAGTCTCTGATGAAAGGTAGAAGGAGTAACACAGTCGCAAGTAAGGCAATGGAGCCTAGTCTAAGTTTATCTGACATGGAATTATTTCCATGGTAATTGGGTCCTTAAATTTTGCAGTTATTACATCCTAACTTCAGAGATTGTGCTTACTTATCTTGTCTCTGAGAACCTGACTTACTATCTTCCCGTCGGCAGAGCCTCCGAGCTTCTGCATTACCAACCCCATTAGAGGCCCCACAGCTGACATCCCTCGCTCGGAGATGAAATCGGCTTTCTCTATCATAATTGCCTCCACTGCATCCTCGACCTCACTATTATTAGCAGGGATGAAGCCACGAGAGGTAGCCTCAGATAGCATCCAATGAATCAAATCAGGGGTTTTTCTCAGTGACGATTCTTCCACAAGGGGAATAATGCCCTCCCTGGTTATTTGGCCTGTCTCCCTAAGGTGGACCGCCACAGAAAGCGCGGGGACGTTTGAAGTTCCGAATTCCAAAAGGGCGCTTGCCCACGCCTTGGCTGGAAGGCCGAGGTCTCCCTCTATTCCCTCGAATAGAATATCGTCCAATTCTCCGTTGAGAATGGATTCTGCTTGGTTATGGGATATGTCCAGTTCAGACAGCCTCTGGAATCGCTGGTCTGAACTTAGAGGTAGGTTCGAGCATATTGCTTCCCATCTTTGGATAGAGATGTCTTGTATGGGTATATCTGTCTCTGGATACATCCTTGCTCCGCCTGGAAGTGGTCTCAGTGCAGTGGTCGTTCCATCGTCTGGCTGACCCTTTCTGACAACAACGTTTCTAACTTCTTGAGGGATTCTGTGATATGCCATTCTACATCTTTCTATGACAGATTCCAGAGCTAGCTTTGCTTGCCAGTGTGGGGCGAGGCAGAATGCGAAGGCATCACTCTCTGAAAGCTCCAATGAGGTTCTTATTGTGATTACATCTTCTTCTGATATTCCATATGAGGGCAGTTCATCTGAATGGAAGATTCCAGCTACTCCAGCTAATTTTGCCGCGCTAGCGAGCTCCCTTCCTAATCGAGGTAGCTGAGCTCCTTCCTGATCTGGGGACTTTGAACCCAGCTTTCCTTTGAATCCTGGAAGTCTAACAGCGAGAGGAGTTGCTCCTTCAGAAAGAGCATTACTCACCATCATGGACTCACATGATAGTAGTGATCCAGAAATATCATGGAACTCCATTGGAACTCTAGATTTTGCGGCCATTGCCACCCTGTTTTCAATCGTTATCTCAGTATCCCTTCGATTGGGTGGAAGAGAGGGTAATTTTGCTTCGTCCCTCAACTGATTTGCCAGCCTGTACATGTGTAGCTGTCTGGCCATCTCAATTCTTATTATTCTTGGAATCCAATCTAAATCCTGACATCCCTTGATTTCAACTCTGTCCCCACAAGCTATACTGACATTGAGGTCTTGCCTTATGGAACCCAAACCTCTTCTCACTCTTCTTGTATCCCTTAGTAAGGAGCCCAGTGCAATGGCGGATTCCTTTGCGTGCTCGGGAGTGGTTATATCAGGGTCGGTGGCTATCTCCACTAGCGGAAGTCCTAGCCTGTCTAGAGTATATGTCACTACTTCTCCTTCTGGGGTTGATTTGGTCTCGAGCTTTCTCGCAGAGTCCTCTTCTAAGCATATCACTGAAACGCCCACTTCTCCAGTGTCTGTAAGCAATTGACCATTGGTGGAGACTAGTGTGGTCCTCTGGAATCCACT
>CAXHFM010000002.1:0-44985 GCA_964016345.1 uncultured Candidatus Poseidoniales archaeon
CACATGAGTCCGAGAAGCCCGCCATGAGAGATTTGGCGTCTCTAGTTCATGATCTATCGAGAATACATTACAGAGTAGTAACCAACCTCATCCTAAGGGAACTAAGGACGTCCTTGATCGGAGGATGGAGAGAAACCGCACCAGACGAGTGGACTTCAGACACCGCCTTCTACTCTCATAGAGGAGGGATGGCAATCTGGGAGTACGAACAATGCTTGATGGATGTTCTTGAGGCATCCGCGAACCAATCCGGCGCTCCTAAACCAGCCATAGATACTCTGCAATATGTTAAGATGTATCAAAAGAAGATGTTCAACAACAGGACTTTCGCAGCACTATCCTTCATGTCATTCTTCTTTGGGATTAGCACCATGATCAACCAGTTTCCACCGTCTCTGACTGAGATGATACCTCCTCTAGCATTCTTCGCAGCAGGATTTTTCTGTCTAAAAATATACAGGGGAATGTCACCCTCCCCGGAAATTCCATTTAGGGAGATATGACTTTTTTTTGCCTATTTTGGCGGTTTTACTACAACTATCTTTTATACTCAAAATAGGTGCCGTGGCTATGGGATTAAACAAGCCCAACTCAAATGCAACAAGAACGAAAGTGGCGCTCAGTGCGTTGCTAGCTCTGTTAGTGGTCGGAACACAGACCGTGAGCGCAGCAACAACCGCACTTGCCAATGATGACTGGGTCGGGATAAGCTTCTGGATCGCAACAGCGATGATGCTAGCCTTCACCGTGTTCTTCCTCATAGAGAGGCAGAACGTCCCCGACAAGTGGAAGACATCCATGACTGTGGCCGCTTTGGTCACTGGTGTGGCATGGTACCATTACACCTACATGAGAGAAGTTTGGGCAATGGGAGACGGTTCTCCTCTAGTCTACAGGTACATCGACTGGCTGATCACAGTACCACTGCAAGTCGTTGAGTTCTACCTAATCCTCGCCGCTATCGGTGTAGGAACCTTCGCCATGTTCAGGAACCTCATGGGAGCATCCATTGTCATGCTAGTGGCTGGATTCTTCGGTGAGTCAGGAGCTATGGACAGCACTATCGATCTATCTGCTGAGATTTGGTGGGTCATCGGAATGGCTGGATGGGGATACATCCTATACGAGCTATGGTCCGGAGATGTCAAAGAGGCCTCAGAGACTGGTAGCCCAAGCGTTCAGTACGCATTCAACTCAATGAGGTTGATTGTTACTGTAGGATGGGCAATCTACCCAATAGGATACCTAATGGGAGCTGGGACTATCGATGGCATGGGAACAGACGACATGAACATCCTATACAACGTTGCTGACTTGGTCAACAAGGGCGCGTTCGGTATGATGATCTGGTATGCTGCAAAGATGGAATAATCGGTAAAACGATAACTGTAGAAACCAAGGTAAAAACGTAATCCGGGCGGTCGGTAACACCGGCCGTCCGGACACACACAAATCTAAATCTCAACTCCATCTCCTATGTCTATGAGAGGTTGGCCGTTCTATGCTGAGAACTCAGTCATTATAGAAGCTCCAAAGTCAGAAGTCTGGAAATCGATAAGCTCACCAGGCAATCTAAACGACTCTCATCCTTTCTGTAAGGAGAACACCGTTCAGAACTGGCCTGGAATGGAATCGGTTGATACCTTGGAGTATCTAAACGGGTTTGTGTTGATCAGAGAGTTCCAGACTTGGGATGAGGGCGAGGGGTATTCTCTGATGATAGGTAGAGACGGCGGGAGAAAGTCATTCGTCGAGTGGTCAATCTCAGAGATCAGTGAAAAAAGATCCACCCTCAAAATAAGAGTCCATCCACACCTTCTTTCTGATTCGAATAGAATTACCGCATCTCTGGCTTATTTATTCTATATCAGACCTAAATTGCGGAAGTACCTATTCTCAGTCACCAGGGGATTCAAATGGCAAATCGAGAATAAGAAGAGGATTCCGAGAAATCACTTCGGAAAGCACCCATGGTTCTCATAGATCTTCTCTAGTGATTTGACCATCTTCGAAATTGTAGAACAGTGGCTTTCCAGTGGGAATCTCAACTGAGACAATATCTTCAGGACTTATGGACTCGATATGCATGACAATAGATCTCAGGGAGTTACCATGAGCCGAGACGAGAACATTCCTTCCGGCTTCCAGATCCCCCATTATAGTCTCCACGAAGTAGGGAACTGTTCTCGCGGCATTCATCTTCAGACTCTCGCCACCAGGAGGAGGGATATCGAAAGACCTCCTCCAGATATGCACCTGCTCTGCACCGTGAATCTCAGCCGTTTCTGCCTTGTTCAGTCCTTGTAGGTCCCCATAGTGCCTCTCGTTCAGTAGCTCATCCTTGATTACCGGGATATTACCGGAGAAAGAACTCCTGCTAATGATAATCTCAGCTGTCCTTTGCGCCCTCTTGAGTCCACTGGTGTGGACTACATCGAACGGTATCTCTGAAAGAAGATCACCCGCTTCCTTTGCTTCCTCTACTCCTCTATCAGAAAGATCGACATCCGTCCATCCAGTGAATCTATTCTCAGCATTCCATACCGACTGGCCATGCCTGATAAGAACGAGTATCCCCATTCTATTACCTCAGACGGTGTGACTTTCCCTGAATCTAGGCTCGTGGAACTTCAATCCAAATTCGCTCGCTCTGGATTTTGCCATTAACGCGACATCCTCCTTCATTTCCCTCTCGGACTTAGCGGAGGAATCACAGTAGAAGTTGGTCTGAACAATGATCTTAGAGGGTCCTACTGAGCTTATTCTCACCCAGGAGTCATCCTTCTTCATCGACCTGGGATCAGACGTTACTTGCTCCAGAAGAGAACTGCAGAAGCTCTTTATCGACTCCTGGTCGCTACTAGCCTCAAACTCGTATGATGGCTTTATCCTCCTGAACCTCCTCTGGCTAAAATTCTCAACAGAGGAGTTAGTGATGTTAGAGTTGGGAACGGTGACTAGGGTATCAGCGCTGGTTCTGATCAGAGTTGTCCTCAGGGCTATGGTCACTACCTCTCCCTCTACCCCATCTACAATAATCCAGTCTCCCACATTGAATGGCTGGTCAATTAGGATGCTTATGGCTCCGAATATATTCGCCACCGTGTCCTTAGCAGCCAGAGCTAGTGCGAGACCTGTAATTCCTAGTCCGGCGATGAGCCCACTCAGATTTACCCCTGCGAGCCCGGCCATCATGAAGACACCAGTGACGACGACCGCCACCCTTCCAACCGACTCCGCCACGCTGGCAAGAGATCTCCTGGCAGCTAGATTCTCCCCATCTACCACAATGAAAGCGTCCAAGTAGTCAACTAAACGATAGGCGGCCACAAGCATAAGCAGTACGAAGCCAGCGTATACGTACGAATTCAGACGTTCAACAGAACCTTCGTCCCATATTGGATCGGTGTTTGACACCAGCCAGTCTATCGCTAGCGTGAATACCAAGAATCCAATCATCCAGCCCAGAGAAGCAGGAGCCAACAGCGACCTCCCATCAATCCTTTCTGTCTTTGATATCAGATTCATTAGCCTAGGGAAAAGTATCCTCCTGGAGGCAAAACCAGCAATTGCGCTGATGGCGATCACTACAGCCATCACTATCATTGTTCCACTAGAGAAACCCGCCAAAACCGTGTCTCCCGACATGAACTCATCCAGTTGTTCCATGATTTGGGCGACAGGCATCCACTCATAAACCCCGCCCGGTCCTAAGGACCGGTTAACGAGGGATTCAATACGTGACCTCCTTTCGCATTGTCATACATGACGACTCGAGAGGACAGGAGAGGGGCTAGAAAAAGCCAGGGCACCACTGTAATGGCCATGCTCCTTCCACTGCTTCTTTCAGTCCTCGCACCAGCCTCCCTCATTGCCCCCGCCGCAGCCCAAGACGCCGAGACAGGAATAGCTCCTCAAGATATCTGGTCTGACGAGTACTCGCTCCAGATTTTCCCATGGGGGGGCGATAGTAGAGTTCAGTTCAGAGAATATCACGATTACTTCACAATGAAACAGCGAATGCAGAACCTAGCAGATCAGAACACAGAGATAATGACTTTTCACGATGGTATGAATGGTGGCATGAACGCCCGCGGTGAGGAGACAAACCGTGGAACCTACCAAGGCTGGCATTACAACCACGATAGCCCATGGATGAAAATCACTGCTGATGTACACGGGGGCGAATGCAACGCATTTGTCGGAGACTGCGGAAACTATGAAGACAGACCGGATATCATGCTAGCCGGGAATTTCCATGCCAGGGAATGGATGTCCTACGAGGTACCAATGCTGTTCTTGGAGACCATTGCATACTACTACGGCATGGCCGGAGTCGATAATGACGGCGACGGGCTTGTGGACGAAGACGGATGGGATGGAATCGACAATGATGGGGATTGCCTGATGCTTAACTCCTCCTTCCAAGACAGCAATGGCGATGGAAACCCATGCGGTCCTGGTGACTTAGGAGTAGACGAGGACTTCTCAGAGCAGTTCATCACCGATATGGTAAATACAAGAGAGATGTATCTTATCCCAATGTTAAACGTGGACGGCAACAGGTATGACCGAGAGGTATATTGCGGGCCAACCGCATGGGAGAACTGCCCCACCTCAGGTTGGAGAAAGAATCTGAGAGACAACACAGTCACAGGGGTAACCCCAATTCCAGATGTTGATGAAGAACCCGACCCAAGCTGTGACGGAGTAGATCTGAATCGTAATTTCCAGTACGAATGGGGCGCTCCCCTGGGTGCTACAGGGCCTCTCTTTCCAGGTATGTGCTATGCTGGCGATGCCGGAGCTAACAATGACGTCTACAACGGGCCTGTAGACACTGTAGATCAAGACGGCGACAACCGACTCAATGAGGATCACGTGGATGGAAATGATGATGATGCAGATGGTCTGATAGACGAGGACTGGTTGGGTGGAAACAGCGAGCCTGAGACCAAGTTCATCCAGGATATGACCGAGATGAATGATGACAACAATGACGGATTCTCGGAGTTCAAAGCCACACTTAGCTGGCACTCATTCTCAGAACTCGTACTCTGGCCATGGGGGCATTGCACTGGATGCTATTCTCCAGATGATGAGTTCCTGGTATATCACGGTGTAAAGATGGGCGAAATGACTGACTATGCCCCTATGCAGTCTTCCGATCTATATCCCACTACTGGGGACTTCTGCGACTGGCACTACGGAGTCCACAACTCCTACTGCTACACGATGGAGATAGGAACTGCATTCCACCAGCATCCAGATGATATCGCACACATCGCTGTGAGAAACCTTGGCGTTCCGTTCTACATGGTCGAGATGGCGGATGACCCCAGGTATCGTGCCATAGTGGGAATAGAGAACACCACGGTCAGCCAATGGCTCCAAGAGCCATCAGATGTGCAGGTCAACAACGGAGACATTCCAATCTCACTCTGTCTCGAAGAGACTTTTCCATACTCCATCAACATCAACATGACACATCTTATGTGGAGGCTAGTACAGCCAAATAGACAGCAGGATGACTTCGGACCGACAGAGTGGGTTGATGTTCCATGGAAGATGTCAGCCTTCTCTGAACCTGGTCAAGATGAGGAGTCTGGATGCATACTTCTCGATGGTTCCAACGGGACCGTCATCCATTCTGAGATTCCTCTTCCCGATACATCGGTCGGTAAGATACAGTACAAGGCTATGCTCGGTACTACTAACGGCGCATTCCCCTTTACGTACCCAACTCTGGAGGATGGAGGCAATTACTACGAGTTGGCAATACCATACCGTGCCTCATTTGGGTCTAGTATACTCTCATTGATGATGTTCATGGTGATAGCCAGCTTCGTCTGGGGAGGATTGGGTCTAACTCTGAGGGCGATGTTCGACGACGAGAGAGGGGTAATTGGACTCCCTGAAGATATGGCATCCGAATTTGACGGTGATGGAGAATGAGCTCTGGATCGGAGTCCACCTCAGATGAGTTCAGTGGCAGACTCGGACTAATCTTTGCTACAATCGGCGCGGCAATCGGAACAGGGAACATCTGGAGATTCCCCCGTATGGTAGGTGCAAACGGAGGGGGTTCATTCCTGGTGCCATGGCTTATCTTCCTCTTTGTGTGGTCGGTTCCTCTAATCATCGCTGAGTTCGCCTTAGGAAAGAGGAGCAGAACCGGAACAGTGGGAACCTTCCGAATTTTCGGAGGTAAGAACATGGCATGGATGGGCCTCTGGACCGCTTGGATATCAACAGCAATAGGATTCTACTACGCAGTCGTTACAGGATGGTGTCTGAATTATTTCCAGACAGCAGTTAGAGGTGGCCTTGGGAGTGAAGTGGACACCACAGAGGTCTGGAACTCCTTCCTAGAGTCCCCAACTGACGTAATCTTCTTCCAGGCTATAGCGGTAATAATCACAATGGCTGCTATCTGGAGAGGAGCAAAGGCAATAGAAAAGGTGAATGTGATTCTAATGGTCTCACTGTTCATACTGCTCTTCTCAGCACTCTTCCTGGCTTTCGTGATGGATTTGAACGACGGAACCCTAGATGGTTTCGTCTACATGTTCAGTATCCAGCCCGAGTACCTGATGCAACCGGAGACCTGGATCAGCGGACTATCCCAGTCAGCATGGTCCTGCTCGGCGGGTATGGGAATGGCAATTACCTACTCGGTCTACATGAGAAAGGATGAGGATACCACTCTCAATGCGGCAACCATGTGCCTGGCAAACAACAGCATCAGCATAATTGCAGGACTAACAGTCATGATGGCTGTGTTCGCAGTAGTGGACGACCCCCTCAGCGCTGTCGGAGCAGGGAGCTCCGCGATAACATTCCTAGTTCTACCAGAGGTATTCGCTCAGGCACCAGGCGGCCCAGTGGTACAGGTCGTCATGGTAACAGTATTCTTTTTGGCCCTCTCATTCGCAGCTCTCACCTCAATGATTTCCACTGTTGAGCTATGTGTCAGGAACTTCGTTGATCACGGAGTCGATAGGTCTCAGGCAGTAGGATTTACCAGTATCGCGATCTTCCTCTTCGGACTACCAAGTGCAGCACTTTGGATTAAGATGGACACTGCAACCGGCGTGGCCTTCCCACAGTTCCTAGAGGTACAAGACCACATTTGGGGATATGGACTGATGTTCAGTGGACTGTTCATCGCATACACAATATGGAAGTACGGCTGGAGCAGATACAAGCACTGGCAGGTTGAGAACGATATCGATGGATTCAGCTTCAGTGACTATCTAGACAATGGCGTTTCATCTTTCCGTGATGACTTCATTAACACTGGTGACAATGATTGGTGGATAGGAAAATGGTGGGACTACATAATGTATCTCGGATTCCCAATAATGTTCTCTGTCTTGATGGGCTCTTACTTCATTGACCTACTCGTCAATGTAGATGATCCATGGAACCCTTCTAACCCTAATGGGATTTCTATCATACTCCTCTTCTGGGGGGTTACAGCCTCCCTGTTCATCGGACTAAACAGGTACATACTGGTCAATCGGATGATTCCTACGAGCTCTGCCTCAGGACCATGGCCCCTATACATACTCTCGGGGGACTTCGAGCTCGAGCCCCGTCCTCTGTACAGGAACGTACCCGAGGGCGCAGACGCACCTATCGACACACTCCCGGGAGGAGAGGACGAATTCATCGTCCAAGCAGGAGAGCAGGTACCCTCGACCTTCACGGATGATTATGGAGAAACCAGGGCACACACACTCGCCACCATTGAAGCAGAGCTTGTGGGAACATACACTCGTAACCCTTGAAGAAGAGCTCGCATTGTCAGTCTCATGCTGGAACAAGTCGTAACGGCCATTGCAATCCTCATTGTCACTCCCGGATGGGCTGTGGCGATCATCGCTGTGGCCTACTGGTTTTGGAGAAGGCTGAACCCCCTAGTAAAGGAATGATGCGCCCTCCAAGTGCCATAGGTCTTGAAGTGGTCAAGTTCGTGGCGAAGTCATGGCACAGGGCGTGCGCGGAACCCGGGACTTCTACCCCGAGGACATGCGACTGAGAAACTGGCTATTCAACAGGTTCCATGAGGCATCCCTATCTCACGGGTTCGAGGAGTATGACGCTCCCATAATAGAGCATGAAGCCCTCTACACTAGGAAGCAGGGCGAGGAGATAACCCAACAGCTCTACAACTTCGAGGACAAGGGAGGCAGGAGAGTATCGCTGAGACCAGAGATGACCCCCTCTCTCGCAAGGATGGTAATGGCCAGGTCAGGAGCACTTCCCCTACCCATAAAGTGGTACTCAATTCCCCAGTGCTGGAGATATGAGAGGACTCAGAGGGGCAGAGGAAGAGAGCACTACCAGTGGAACGTCGATATATGGGGGATGGATGGCATCGAGGCTGATGCAGAGCTCCTTTCGGTAATGGTAAGCCTGTTCAGGAGCGTGGGCCTGACCTCTGAAGATGTGGTGATAAAGATCAGCAGCAGGAAGGTCCTCGAGGAAGTCCTAGGAGCTCTGGGAATAGTAGGGGAATCCTTCGCCAAGACTTGCGTCATTGTGGATAAGATGGACAAGCTACCAACCGAAGCCATCGCCACTCAGCTATCGGACCTGGGATTGGATGATGACTCCATTTCTACAATCCAGTCAGTCCTTGGAATCACCAACCTTTCCGATCTGGGAGGGTCTCTTGATGCAGGAAGCACCGCGTCGAGTGAGCTTGAGTCACTTTTCTCACTGATTGACTCATACGGGATATCCGATTGGGTTCAGTTCGACGCGTCAATCGTCAGGGGCCTGGCATACTACACTGGTCCCGTTTTTGAGGCTCATGACAGGTCTGGTAATCTCAGGGCCATATGTGGCGGGGGAAGGTACGACAAGTTGATCGGGACTCTTGGTGGAAAAGACCTCCCTGCCACCGGGTTCGGCTTCGGCGACATGGTCATCATTGAGCTCTTGTCGGACAAGGGACTCCTTCCTGATATCTCATCAAGGGTCTCGGATGTGGTCTTCTGCATGGACGAGTCTCTCAGAGGGGCCGCGATGTCAGTGTCCTCGAAGCTCAGGGAGAGTGGGAGGAAGGTAGACTTAGTTCTCGAGAGCAAGAAGATGAAGTGGGTGTTCAAGCAAGCTGAGAGGACCGGAGCCGAGAGACTGGTCATGTTGATGCCTGACGAGTGGTCATCGGGTAAGGTCAGAATCAAGGATCTGGACACAGGTGATGAGAGCGATGTCGCTTTCGAATCCCTCTAGTCATCACGAGAGGATCTACTTGCTGCAACTGCAGCCATAGCAAGAGAACCTACTCCTGCTAGAAGGCCGAATCCTGGAACAGAGTCAGTTACGCCTCCAATGAGCCCACCATCGCCTTCCTCCTCCATGGGCATACTCTGGTTGACTATTGGGAACTCAACTTCAGCCGCAGGGTTATCTGGGGTATGGTAGTACATCCTGAATGACCCCCCGCAAGTCCCCAGTATCCCGCAAATGAAATCACTGTATCCTGGGTGTGAGAACTCTACCTGAATTTGGGGTTCCTCACTTTTGTTGAATCTTGTCATGTTCTCGTTTATTGGAATCTCCCAATCTACAGAGTTTGTTGCACCATTGGTAGCCACAGAGAGGAATTCCTCTTTGGCTATTTCAAATCCCCCTTTGAAGAACGTCAAAGTCAGATTCTTACACTGTGCATCGGTATCTTGACAATCTGCGGTATCAATCTCAAACTCCAGGTGTAGACTGATTGTTCCATTCTCACTGTTGTACATATCCTGCTTGAATGACTCCATTCTACAAGTGTAGTCAACCTCAACTCTTGCATTCTGTCCAGTCCATACTTTCTCTCCGTATCCATCAGCGGCAGAGCCACTGGTATCGTTTGAGTCAAAGTGCGTGAAGCAGTTTGAGAGATCATCAGAACCATAGACATACATCACAGGGTTCTCGAATGATGGTTGCCTAGGGTCAACAACAGCTTCCTGCGCCGCCACTGGAGCGCCCAAAGTTGACAGAGCCATGAGAGCAACGAGTCCCACTGCCATCGTCACTCTCGCGTGTGCCATATGGTACACCCGACATTCAACCGGTTTGAGACTTACCCTTGTCTGAGTGGGAAATCAGTCGAATCTCTGGAAACCGCTTTCACTCGGTTTTCTACCTTTTCTGGCTATATTAAGGGCTTCTCCAAGCATATCTGCGCTCATCATCTCCTCATCGAGGCGCTTGTTGGCGACACCGGTTATTATCGACATCACCTTGATGGTGTCACCGAAGGCAGGATCCTGCCTCGCCCCGAAGATAACGTTGGCTTCAGGGGATAGCCTGGAGGTCATAAGATCACAGACCTGAGTAGCTTGCTCCATTGTCATGTATGGCCCTCCAGTCACGTGTATGAGGGCACCGGTTGCCCCCTCGATCTCTATGTCCAGTAACGGGTGGTTCAGAGACTCGTGAACGACCTCCTCTGGGCCTTGATCGCTCTCTCCGTAGAGCATCATGGTGACTCCACCGTTCTTCATAATGCTCCTGACGTCAGCAAAGTCCAGATTGATGAGGCTGGGAAGTGTGATCGTCTCGACGACTCCCTTCACAATCTCAGCTATGAGCTGGTCCATGATACTGAACGCCTCGTCGAGAGGGAGATTGGGCACGAAGTGTAGTAGCCTGTTGTTGTCCAGGACCAGGACGGCGTCCGCCGTGCTCCTAAGCAGGTCAAGACCCTCCAGGGCCCGTTGCATCCTCTGACGCCTCTCAACTGTGAATGGAGTCGTCACAACTGCTACGACCAGAGCACCTGCTCTCTTCGCCTCCTCAGCGACGATCGGTGCGATACCAGTACCTGTGCCGCCACCGAGGCCGGCGGTGACGAAGACAAGATCAGCCCCATGTACGATCTTGCCAATTACGTCCCTGCCAGCCTCGGCGCAACGTCTTCCCATCACCGGGTCCCCCCCTGCACCGAGTCCCCTGGTGATGTGCCTGCCGACGAGCAACTTCTGCATCGCCCTAGTCAGGTCGAGATCTTGCTTGTCGGTATTGATAGCTACCGTAATCGCACCCTCGACCCCGATGTGTGTTATTCGATTCATGGTGTTGTTGCCCGAGCCCCCACAACCGCAGACCAGAATCCTTGGGTCCGGAGTTCCGAAGGATTCCAGCTCCCTGTCCGTAAGCGCAGTCTTCATCCTGCCCGAGGATGGCGAGGATGTCTGAGAATCAATGGCGCCTCTCACTAATCATCCCCCGTGCATCCCCAGCATTGCTGCCTTACGAACGTGAGTTCCGATTCTTCGCATTCTTAAGTTTGAGGGGACAATGATGTCCCAAGGTGCCGGTTTATCAGACCAATGGGTAGGGCCGTTCTCCGGAAAGCGACATAAGGCAAAGGCCTCAGCGAAGCACGCGCCGCGCTTAGCTCAGTTGGCTAGAGCACCTGACTGTAGACTGGAAACACATTGGTTGTAGGCAGCCATCAGGGGGTCCCCGGTTCAAGTCCGGGAGCGCGGACCACTAATCTCTTAGAAACTCCAATGTAATCGATAGTTTGGGAATTTTGAATGTCATAGAGTGACGACTTGTCTTGGGCGGATAGAGACTGTCTGAGAGTCCCATATCGACCACATCCCTCTTAGTAACAGATGAAATCCCACAATCCGGCCAGACATCCACGGATATTTCACTGCTATTCAGTTAATCAATACGGATGGCCATGACACGACTGAGGCCTAATAACTTCGCAGCTTTCCACTTGTGGTGACCGTCTGGGATTAACTTGGTAACAGAGTCTACAAGAATAGGCTTGTAGAATCCCCTAGAAACTAGCTTGTTGAGTCTAGTATCTAGGTTGCTGGGAATTACCTCCTCATGTGGAAGAAGACTATCCAAAGGCTCCAAATCAAAGGTTCTGCCTCCCTCTTTCATGGTTTCGGACATGTGGGCAGGCTCATAAAGGAGACTTTGCTCGGCGAGCTGCTGGAGGTTCTCACATGGGCATTGCAAAGTACGTTCGCGAGACATGGAAGAAGCCCAAGGCTGGCATGCCAATGCTTCACCGCCGTGACAGAATGGCATCATGGAGGAAGGACCCAGTTTTCCAGCGCGTCCACCGCCCCACAAGGATAGACGCCGCTCGAAGGCTAGGCTACAAGGCCAAGCAAGGAGTTGTCATCGTCAGGACCAGAGTGAGGAGGGGAGGACTCAGGAAGGGCAAGATACACATGAAGAGGAAGCCTTCCAAGGCAGGTATCAAGAAGATCACTATGGCCAAGTCAATCCAGAGAATCGCAGAGGAGAGGGTCAGCAGGAGATATCCCAACCTAGAGGTTCTGAACTCATACTGGGTTGGAGAGGACGGGAAGAACAAGTTCTACGAAGTAATCCTTCTAGATCCGTCCCATCCATCCATAATGGCCGACAAGGAGCTATCTTGGGTCTCTGATGGCAACAGCCACTCGGGTCGTGCCTTCAGGGGCAAGACCGGCGCAGGAAAGAGGGGACGAGGGTTGCTCAATAAGGGTAAGGGAGCAGAGAAGCTCCGCCCCAGCCTCAAGGCTAACAAGAACCGCGGTAAGTGATTCCTTCTGCCGTCATATTGATTCGGTGTGATGCTCCCCCTCGTGCTGTGACGGACCTTCATGCCTCGGAAATCAGAGGTCTCCCTGTCATACTTCCCAGTGGAAGGCTACTGGGCACGGTGTACGACTGCTTCGTCAATACCGACGACTGGTCGTGTACCCACATCTTCGTATCAGACCCACCGGCCGATTTAGTAGAGGGGAGAACACACTTAGCAATACCATGGAAATGGGTTAGGTCAGTCAGTGACGTGGTTCTCCTGAGATGGTTTCCACCCACTCCTCTTCCCAAGAATCTTTGACTTTCCAATGAGCGTATCGGCGATATGATTCAAAAGGGGAACGACGACGCTAAACTGTGCGGACTACGACGATATTGACTCTGAGCGTCTTGTTGATGGCCACCTGCTCCCCCCTTGTCAATGCAGATACAAAGGGAGTGATAATCTGTGCCGGTGCTGATATAGAAATGATGCCAGCTAACTGGGAGATTCAGGATCAGGCTTGCGTGAGAGTGGATCTCGGGGTTCTTCAGCAGGGAGAAACCCTCTCCTTCGATATCTCTACTGACTCCGGGGTGGATATACTGCTATTCTCATCAAACGCTATCACTGTCTACCAGAATGAGCAGTCATACAGGAGCGACTCAGTATGGGAGAGCGACTCTGTCTTCGAGGAATTCAATGGCTCTGGAGACTGGCACTGGACCGTCCCATCTGACAGGGATCCAACACGCTGGTACATGATCGTGGACAATCTCGCGCACCCTCAAGATTCTGGTTCA
Source organism: uncultured Candidatus Poseidoniales archaeon (assembly GCA_964016345.1). Classification (GTDB taxonomy): domain Archaea; phylum Thermoplasmatota; class Poseidoniia; order Poseidoniales; family Thalassarchaeaceae; genus MGIIb-O5. Next base: position 13,351 of record CAXHFM010000002.1, read on the forward strand.
GGGGATCAAGGAGGTTCTGGCGCATCGGTGACTCTGGATGTAGCGAAAATAGTTCCAGAACCATTCACCCTGGTGGATACCATAGTCAGACTGGATTCCGGAGAGAGCTCAGTACTTTATGGCCCCTTCTCGATGGACGAGGGGACTCAAGTTAACATCGAAGTGAGTACCATGGAAGGTGCTCCAGATGTATTCCTGATGAATCAGGATCAAGTCGATCTGTATAATTCAGGAGGTACAGCGGCCGCACGTATACAAGGAACAGATATGCTTCTTGTCACATCTAGTCGGGACATAGTCTGGACGGTCCCGTCGTCGTTAGATGGAACAAATCTGTATCTAGTCGTTGACAACAGACCTGGCCCTTCTGGTGGAGGAGCTGGCACACTGTCAATAGCCTCCACAGTAGTACTGAGCTTAACTCCCATCATGGACCCAACAATAACTGGGATCCCGTCCTCTGGAATCGTGGATGTGGGCAATGAGATAACACTAGACGCGTCTGATACTCCAAATCAATCGAATCAGATCTCAGAGTCGGGATACTCATGGGACACTAATGGGGATGGATTCAATGATAACTCCGGAGCATCATTCAACATCAGCTGGCCCGAGCCAAGCAACCTAACCATCAGGCTCTCAGTAGTGGGGATCGATGGAAGGAGTACTAGTGTGTATGAGGAAATAAGAGTCGAGGATATATCTCCTCCTTCAGTGGACATTTCCGTCGATGGTATTCTCGAGAGAGCGTTCAATGAGGATATCGTAATCATTGCCTCCTTCGAAGATAACTGGGGAATTTCCGTGGTGGAGTGGATAGTAGATGGAATAGTAATCTCAGAGTCCACATCCGACTTTGACTCTGCGAAGACTTTCTCACATGTTTTCCAATCAGGAGAAGAATCAGGAATCCACTTGGTCACTCTGAGGGTCACAGATCTCTCTGGAATGATTGCGGAAGATACCGCATCCATCCAAGTTTTCGACTCGTCCCCACCTATCGAAGGAGATTATGATGATTCCCAGAACTCCGTTGTCGGTGAGATGATAACTCTAGAGGTACCATTTGAGGACGATGAATCTGAGAATATTTACTACTCCTGGGACTTCGATGCCCTTCTGGACTCAGATGGCGATGGCGACGAGGATAATGACGAGGATGCTGTCGGACGTACAGTTTCACATGTATTCGATAATTCAGGTGTTTACAGAGTGATTTGCAGAGCTCAGAATGATGAGGGCCTAGTATCTGAGGCTGAGATTCTAGTATCAGTTACGTTGACTTCTGGAGACGATGAATTTGGTATGACCGAGATTCTGATGGCTGTGGCGGCTCTGATATTACTGGCTATCATATCATTCGTCCTTTACCTCAGAATCGCCTCCAACAGAAGAATGTCAGCATTATTGGCAGAAGAGGAAAAATCCGATGATGGTCAGGAATCTCAGCCAATGGAAATCTCGGTGGAGGACCAGAAGGCAATGTGGGGGGGTAGTGGTACCGTTTCCACCTCCTCCCCTCCTCAGAGTTTTGGGGCAATAGGGAGTGGTATGTCGGGTTCCATCTCTCCAGATTCAGAGACCTCCTCATTAGATCTCAGCGATGAGGAGTTTGATGAGCTTCTATCAGAACCTAGTACAACGAAGGCTAACAATCGAGCTGATGATCTCCTGAGTGCGTTCCAAGACGATGACGAAGAAATAGATACCGAAGAGAGTATCGTGGAATACTCCTTTCCAGAAGATGACTTAGGTGAGGAAGACACTGCTAACGAAGTAAACCCGGCTAAGGTTTTCGAGATAGTCCAGGAAGAACCGGAACTAGAGTCTGACAAGGGCCAGATTAGGACCGTAAGGAGCGAGTGCTCCTCCTGTGTAAAGATGTTCGAAGTAGATCTGCCAGAAGGCGTCGATAGAGCAAGGACTGCCTGCCCGCACTGTGGCTCAATCGAGTCAATAGCCCTTGAGTGAGCAATTCTGAGCACGACTCAACCGTTTATTTTGATAATCATGAGGGGCAATACCCTTTAGCGCTCCTCTTTGAGGTCCGAGCATGACAAAGAGCGGTGTCCGCGTGATTCACAGGGCCCCCCGCCCCGAGAATAACACTGCCTTACTGATTGTAATGCTGATGATAATACCGTTATTCGCACCAATACAAGGAGCAGAGGCCGAGGCCAGGATCGAGTCGCAAGACTTCGAAGTTCTCGATAGGCTGTCTGACGTCCTAGACCAGCGTGAACAGGTCTTGCAGTCCAATTCTGTGGGCCAATTGGCTGGACCGGCTATTCAAGGAGTGAAGGATGGAATATCGCAGAGCGGACAGTCTCAGCCACTATCTTCCATAGGGGACTCCTTAGAAGGGGCCTCGTTCGTTGAAACGTTACCTGAAGAGCCTAATCATCCGCTCCCATATAGGTTGATACTGGGAATTGAAGATGACGCCGTCAGCGTGGATAACGTCTGGCAGACTCTCGTTAATATCACCGACTATGTGATTCTGACCGAGTACACAGACCTCGATGGCAATGTTGTCAGAGGAACCGAGGTAGTCACATTCACAGCCAACTTCCTCTCTCTGCTCAATCTGCAAACCGACCCCTTGAGTCATGCCGTGGATATTGACAATGATGGCGATAATGACATTCAAGTAGGCCTGAGCGTTTCCCTTGGAAATATCGGTCTGGAAAACATAGATATCGAAACTGGGACTTTATGGATTCAGCCATCAGTGTCATACACAGTAGACGTCCTTGACTCCAGTCAAACTGACAGTGTTTGGGAAGACATGGACTCCCTACAGGTATCATTGATCAAGTCATTCGCTTACTCCAGTCCGGACTCAGTTCTGGCTCTCGGCGATGGAGAGAGCTACATCTGGGTCATAGACTCCAAATTCTCAACAATGCCACAAGACTTCTCGTTAAGTGTTGGAATTGAGAGGGTATTCTTCAACGCTAGCGCCGTTCTCCAAGATCTAATCCAGTCGATAGTAAACATTTTTTCATCGGATTTCGATGGCTCTGGACTGACTCTGATAGGCATCACAGCACCATACTCGATATCTATAGACTCCAGTGAAATGGACTCCTGTCCCGATAGGTATAGTCCCGAACAACTGCTGTTTCTCCCTCCTGAAGAAATAGACTGTGGGGTTACAGTCGGACTTGGATATGCCAGGTTCTCACCTCCATCAGACGGGGATAGACAGCTATGGGAACTCGCCTACATTAATCTCGATGTCAAACCTAACGGAGTATCTTCAATGATTCCTGGGGATGTCGAGCTAGTTATCAGGACTGATAGTAGCATCCCAGCATTGGGGGGGATCGAGGGAGACAGGAGCCTAACCACGGTAGAGTATTTTGCGGACAGGAGATCTGACCTTCATATTCACTTCCATGAAGATAGATCAGGGGTTTCCCAAGAGGAAAATGGAGGCTCATTTGGAAATACTACGGAGTCACTCGGATGGCTAAGAGGAATGCCTGAAGGTTCAATGTCCCAGGGGGAGATCACTAGGATATTCAGAATGTTAGGATCATCAGATGAGCCCGAACTACCGGGAGGTAAGCCCAGTAGATTAGGTCTGATCATAGGTATCAAGAACTTCTCAAGGGACACCAGTCCCAATGAAGACGATCCTACACTGCCAGTAAATCCAGCCCATCCCCCAATTAGCATGATACTTCTCAGATCCGCCCAACCTTTGGACTCTCTTGATTACAGCTCATGGTACGAAAGAGGGGGCGAAAACTCAGATCATAGGAGGGTCGACATCTCAATTGAAGCAATTCCAACCGCACTGGTTCTCTACGGATCGTTCGATGTGAGCGGATCAGATGATGAGGAAAGGGATCTGGACGATTCTGACAATCTGGATTTCGTTTCACGGATTATGGACTCTCTGATTCTTGATTTGGTAGACCTATACCTAGATGTTGGTGGAATACTCAACAATATTCCAACTACAGTGGTGGAGGCCATAACAGGCAGTGTCGGTCCTGGAGGAGACCTCCAAGGAAGGGAATTCAACCTCATAATGCATGACGACTGGGGTGCTCTCAGGAATGAGATGTCTATAGGTAGAATAGGTCTGCAGATAGGTTCCAGTGCCCATCCGATGATTCAAGGGGACCACCTCGTCCTCTCCAAGGACAGATCCCTGACTCAGCTGGTAAGCAGGGATGGAAATCTTGTAGATCCTCTAGTCCCTGTCGCTGCTAGTATTGGATTCAGCGGTCTCTCTGCCTTCTCAATAGATGACGATGACATACTCGATGAATTAACGGCATCCGTCAACACATCGTCCAGTGAGCCATTCAATTTCGTCTATATTGACCACGAGCCCGGGTCAGTCACGAACTCTTCTTTCCAATCACTCTACATTTCCGATATTCCTGATGATATCAAAATATCTACTGATGCTGAGACTGCAGTTTATACCGCATCAGAGGAAATAGGAAAAATTATCTACACTGGAAAGGATATGGAACAAAGGCAGGCGGTTGAGATAACAGACTTCCCTGGCGACTTCTCTGCAATATTCGGGGGATTTTCTAGCTGGAGTACGACCACCTCTATTGGTTCCATAGAGGCACAGATCACCGATTCTGAGTCACCAGAAACTATGACAGGCGACCACTTCATGTTCCACCATGATCCAAATGATGGCACATCAACTATATCTTCCAGAATCTCTGGGATATCAGAAGTAAGCTGGATACCTCCAGTCTCTGAAGGTTCTCTAGGTCCTGAAGGCAGAGGAAAAGCCTCTATCTCTGCGTCTGGAGATAGATCAATGAGCTTTAGTGTAGATCATGCTCCAACACTAGACGAAGAGCACCTCACGGCAGTCGCGATAATTGACCCTCTCCCTTCTTCGGTATCCATAGAGATTCCAACAAGCTCTGACTCTGGACCAGCTCTAGATATCCCAGAGCTCAATACATCTCAGGGACTTTCGGGCCTTGCCTTCTTCCTAGGTGGATTTGCAGACCTTGGCAGATCAGTTAACTCCGTTCTTTCAGGGATAACAACTGATATTTCCACCGGTACCAATTCAGGAGAATCGAACGAGGACTTCTCTTTCGGTATGCAGTTGGAGGCAAACGCACCCTTCGATCTGACAGTTGAGTCAAGTCATGGAGATGGCTCACTCGAAGCCCCTCCATGGGTTCATGGTGTATCATTCAGCGCGGCACCATCAGGGATATCAGACGGCTTTCATCTGAGGACGTGGATTCCAGATCTTCCCCCAGTAGTAGACATGTCAGTCACTAGGTCTGTCGCAGGGGAATCGCAAGACTGGGAAGTCATGCTCGCGTTGGATGGTTGGATTCCCGCACATAGTGAAATGATGATTCAAGCTAGAGGAATTAACGGTCAAGACCTTCTGCTTACTCTAAATGGCTTAGAAGTGGGAACTCCCACTGGGATGCTAGTTGACGCCACCTTCGAATTCGAGACAGTTGCTGGTATTACAGAGGTCTCCACATCTGCACACTATTCAATGACAGAGAGACTTGACTGGGCACATGTTCTACTGATTAACAGAGATGCTGGAAGTCGTACAGAGATAATGATAGATGAGATTCCTGAGGTTATTGACATCACCGCAAGTCTCGGGACTGCTGTTTCTATAGATATGACAGTCCCGGATCTTTATCTCAGAGACGATGGTGTAGGAATCAACTCGATTATGATGCAACAGATGCAGTGGCTTGACTCCGCATGGTGGCCAGCGACAATATTCCTAACCGATGTACCAGGTTCAATCAACCTAACAACTGAGCCTGACACAAATTTCGATATTACCAAGAGCCTAGCTTTCCAGGGAATACCAATCCTAGACTATCGAGCTTCTGGAGATGGGATGTCACTCTACATAGAAGCCTTTGGAAGAGCAATAAACACAAAGGGAGACATAATATTGCTCGCAGAAGGGATGACTGATAGCCTACAGATCAAACCCGCCGAAGGATTTGGATTGAATATCCGCTCTGGAGGAGAAGGCGTAGAAACGATTTACATTAGATCGAGCAATATTCCTACGACTCCTCCAGTCACTATGGAGGAAATGGAGGCACTTGGAGAGAACCTGAAAAGCGCTACAATACATATCCACGAGGTAGGCAGAATTTCATCTACGTTACCCGGTTATCCAGTGATAGAGCTCTCAGAAGTACAAGGTGGCAGAATCATCATCTCTGCGAGGGCAACCGCTGAGGTGGCGGGGCAGGAGTTCGATCTAAGGGGTGTTCTTCTGGACGCACAGACAACCTCTGGCATTCCTACTGCGACGACCATAGGTATCAACGGCCTAGCCTCGGATCTTTCAATTCTGAATATGATTCCAGGATTTGACGGAGACACTCAGCATATCATGGTGGTCGAGCCAGTTTCTTCTGGCATAATGACACTACTTGCAACTTTCCTAGGAGGGAGCTGATGGGACTTCTCGAAAGACTCAGACTGGCCGACGTCCCAGAAGAGACTCTGGAAGAGAAAACCGCCCATGATGCCCTGGAGAAAATTGAGGACAGGATTAGTCAAATCTCCCCTTTCAGGGTTATTTTTGCTTCAATAACCGCATTACTGGTTCTATCAGCGTCTGTAATTGCCTTGGTTTGGCTAGTCCCTTATGATAGGGTATCTGTAGATGTGATATACAAACAAGCTGGATCTAGTCACATTGTCCTCTCGGAGATAAATAACCAGGGCAGTAGGGCAATCGAATCGGTCTCACTAGATCTCGTGTTCATTGATTCGGAAGATATTGAGATACAAAGGATCCACTTTGAATCAGAAAGAATACCAGCACACAAGTCAGTTGCAGGAGACGAATTGGAGATGATTGTTAACGGGGAGTCGGTTTGGGACAATTACTCTATCGAAATCATTCTAACATACGACTACTACGGCGGTAGTATCTACGAGAAAAACACCATGGATGTCGGAGACTGGACTCTAGAACTATTCACAATGAGGCCGCCATTGCAAATTCTATGATAAACTGAGTTCAGTTAACCCATATGCTCAAAATGGTCATGATGGGGGGAGTTATGATGACCAAGCGCGCCGTTGTCCTAGTACTTGCCGTCTTGCTTTTATCATATCTGCCAATTTTGGGAGACGAAGACGACTCCTTTGACCATCAATTCGAAGACCCAAGCCCCAATATTGAGAGAGTGGAGATTTCACCTGATTCCACCAGTATCCAAGATCTAGGATTTCCACTTATCTCTGAGGGATATGAAGAAGCAAGGCAAGCAATCGCCCATTCTAGCATAGGGACTTACACGCCCGAGGGATTAATTCCAAGCACACATATGGACCATTCACTTTCTTTACCAAGATTGGATCTAGTTCTAGCAATTATCGATGGTCAGATTGGACTTTGGGACTCTAGGTTGGATATTCTACAGATTGAGGGATTATCTATCAGATCGACAATACCTCCTTCTGGATTCCTAATTCAAGGCTCAGCCGAAGCACTTGAGAGACTGCAGGATATAGAGTCGATCATGGCGATTCATGACGTTCCTAGCGGATTGATGATTCACCAATCCTTGAGAAATCACCAGTCACCTTCTAACTTCATGGTCGAAGTGATAGGTTGGAAAGGAGATGATATGGTCAGAATGGAAGATTCAGGCTTAGAACTACAGGATTCACTACTTACTGCCATGGACTACCTCTCAGATTCATGGTCTCCAGAGAAGGGCGTTTTATGGGGGAGCACATCCTTCGATAATTTATCTAGGATAGTTTCAATTCCGTCTGTATCGTACATTTCTCCATTACCATCGATAATCCTCCATAACGACCAATCTAGGATAAATATGGGAATTAATACTGTGGAAAATGCCTTCATAACAGGTCTAAACGGTAGTGGTCAGATTGTTGCAGTGGGAGACTCGGGATTGGATGGCGATCACGGAGATTTCACTGGGAGACTCTCAGGAGTTACTTCCGTTACACCTGGGGATTCTTCTACAGCCGACTTGAGTGATGGACATGGGACTCACGTAGCCTGTACTGTTCTAGGCTCTGGATTCAGGAGTAATGGAGGTTACCAAGGAATTGCCCCTGAAGCCGATTTATACTTCCAAGCGATGGAGGATGATGATTCTGGTGCTCTTTATAGCTACGGAATCAACTCAATGTTGAACTCTGCATACAACGCAGGAGCGAGAATACATACCAACAGTTGGGGGTCTCAGAGTGGATTCGGTGGATATTCTACCCAATCAGAAGACGCAGACGACAGGACTTCCACATGGGATCAATACTGGTCCTATGATGGCATGACTGTATTATTTGCTGCCGGTAATGAAAGGAATGACGGGGTCTCTGCCCCAGGTACAGCAAAGAACGTAATCACGGTTGGCGGACATAAGAACAGATACAGCGGTGCCCCGGATGAGATGTATTACTGGAGTAGCAGAGGGCCTACAGATGATGGTAGGATTAAGCCTGATATCGTAGCTCCAGGGGACTATGTGCGGTCATGCAAATCTCAGGAGGCCACTTCAGCAGGTGGTACATGGTCCAATACGTGGTATATGGAATATAGCGGTACGTCGATGGCCACTCCAGCAGCCGCTGGATCATCAGCACTTGTAAGGGAGTATCTAACGGAGGTGATTGGAAGGCAGGCACCACAGGGATCACTGGTCAAGGCTCTGCTAATACTCGGGGCCAAGGACATGGGAGCTCGTGATATTCCAAACGATGACGAGGGTTGGGGAAGAGTAGATTTGGTAAATTCCTTGATTCCTGACGGAGAAGTGGGAATTTTCGTTGATGACAGATCTAGGATTGGAAGTGGCCAAGTAGTTGAGTATACTTTCGATGTCAATACAGCTGGAAAGGAGTTCAAGGCAGTATTGGCTTGGTCTGATTACCCCGGATCATCAAGCTCTTCCATTCAGCTAAGGAATGACCTAGACTTAGAGTTGGTATCTCCAGATGGCATTACATACAAGGGTAATGTTTTCACGAATGGACGCTCTACCCAGGGCGGTTCTAAGGATTCAGTGAATAATGTTGAAGTCGTAGCTCTCGATAGTACTGCTCAGGGGATCTGGACAATTAGAGTCAAGGATTCACAACATGGAGGTTCAAGAACATGGCAACCATTCTCAATAGCCGTAAGAGGGCACAATGTCAATGATCTCAGCCCAGATCCAACTTTCGTTCCAGACTCAATGATTGTATCTACCCCTATTCCGCAAGTAGGTGAAGAAGTACAGGTTTCAGTACAAATAAAGAATATCGGAGCAGGATCCATCACTGATATACCAGTCATGGCAAGAGTCGACTCCGCTCTTCTTGGAGAGCAGTTGGTATCTCTATCACCCGGTCAAACAGAGGAGCTATTCTGGTCCTGGACTCCTGAAACAGAAGGGGACTCTGCTTTCGAGTTCTTCATTGATCCGAACAACCAATTTGATGAAATGTCAGATTCGAATAATTATTTTGGTGAGATAGTAATTGTCAGTGCTCCCGGAGTCAGGATTTCCGCACTTGAGGATACTCTCACAGTGGTCGATGCTTCTTCTACAACTTCAACTTGGGATATAATACTGACAAATACTGCACTTTTCGAAACTAATGCCACTGTATTTGCCTCTTCCCCTACCAGGGTTCAAGATGGCACTCAATTCGGGTGGTTCCAGTCCTTTACATCGAACACTTTCAACCTAATGCCAACAGAACAGGTCTCCATTGGAATGACTATGGTGCACCCAGCACCACCTCCCCCTGGAACTTATTCCATGACCATATCCGGATACGATATAGAGAACGATGTACTTTCCGAAATGACACTTTACTTCGAGGTTCCAGTACTGGCAGATGCAAACGTACAATTGTTGAATGAGCAGATTCTAGTCAGTCCTCTCGAACCGACCAAGACACAGATTACTATTGTTAACGAGGGGAATGGTGCCCAATCATATGACGTTGAACTAGTCTCTCCTGCAGGGTGGCACCTAGGCCTCGACTCAATCGGGACATTCGAAGGATCGTCTCATGGGTCAACCGGAACACTGCAGAAAGGATCTAGCAAGACTGTGGATATCACCATTAACTCGCCAGGGGCGATGATACCATCCGGGACGACGTTCGAAGCCGCAATTATTGTACATTCAAGAGTCAGCTCTATATCATGGACACAGGATATATTCCTAATCGTTGGACCTGTAGACAATGTGTCCCTTTCTCCAGTATCAGGAGAGGTAAGAAACGACATATCTCCAGATTCCACGCTCATTATCGATCTCTCCATCGAGAATCTGGGTAATCGAGATTGGGAACTGACCCCATACCTAATGTCAGCACCTGGTGGCTGGAATATTGTTGAGATGGATCCAGTTACTGCTCCCGCCGGACAGTCCGTAGATTGGTCCATGAGCCTGCAAGGAAACGGACTAGCCTCGAGTGGATTAGTCCAAATCAGATTAGCCACTTCGGATGGATTCAAAATCAACTGGAATACCACAATCGAGGTTTTATCTGCCGCTTCTCCAAGGCTCCTCTTTGATCAGGTGTACCTTCCAGACGGTTCCTCTTCCAGCGAAATACTAGGAGCAGGACCCCATCCTGTAGGAAACCCCGGTTTTGATTTACACTGGATGGTCTGGAACGAAGGCTCAGGAGTATGGAGACCGTCTTCCAATTTAGAGCTTCCAAATCAGGCGTGGTCATCGTCCTGCTCATCACCATCTTCCCTATCTCCAGGTGAATCGGACATAATTGAATGCCTAGTAGTGATCCCGGAAGATGAGCCTGCCAGTTCTGAGCCAGTTATCACCTTAGTAATGGAGGGGGATGGAATAGAGATTAGAGACAGTAAATCACTCCTCGTCGAACACGCGCCCAGGCTATCTTGGAATCTGAATACAGAACCCATAGCGTACGAAGGATACCCCTCATCTTACAGGATAGATGTTACGAATACTGGCAACACAGACATATCCCACACTTTAGATGTCGTTGCCCCGAGCTCTTGGGACGCTAGGGCCATTGACGGAGTCAGAGTAGTACTTAGTCCCGGAGAATCCCGTAGTGTTATTTTAGAATTCACCCCTCAAAGTGGGAGTGATGGTACAATCTCATTGAACTTGATAAATGCTCCAGACACTGAGGGTTCTACATTCGAAATATCCGTCGATGTCAAGCCATCCCTTGGTGGTGACTCTATTCTGGAAACATATCTACCACTATTTTTGAGTATGCTACTATTAGCGATAATTGCAGGACTGGGTGCCTTCGCATATGTAAGAACCAATGGAGATCCAATGAGTCTATTCAAGAATAAGGTCGCTGGCAGGAACAAAGGGTACAAGGAAGACACCAATATAGCAGAGAGCGGAGTCCCATGTTGGATATGTAGTACCGATACGACGATTGGAAATGCATGGGCCTGCTCATCATGTGGAGCAAGGTATCACAAGATTGGCCAAGTTACCGGATGTGACATTATTTCAATGGGAAGATGCCTTCACTGCGATGCACTGGTTGATGATTTAGTAGAGGCCTGACAACCGCATCTCCCAAGGTCAGGGGGTGCGAAGACCTTAGAGGGTCGGTACAGTGCGAAATGCGATGGTCACAAGGAAGTCGCTCACTTTTCTCACTGTTGTGATGTTACTGAGCATGTCTGCGACGATAGTTTCAGCCGATGTAGACATCAATCTTTCTGCAAATCCTAGTTCTGCTGAAGCAACAGCAGATGAAGCTGCAGAATATACGATTATTGTCCAAAATTCCGGTGATGATGACGCTGCGGTATCACTCAGTACCCAACAAGGTGACGATTGTAACGGGTTCTCGTCTACCCTAGAGACCACATTCGTACAAGTTTCTTCCTCATCATCAGAGTCAGTAACTCTGACAGTAACCGTTACTGAACAGGCAAGTGGAGAGTGTGAGACCACTGTAAACGCTCAGGGACAGGTATCCGGCGGAGCCCCCGGAACTCCCTCTAATGCCGATGTAACTGTCACAACCACAGCCGGCGATGGTGGCGGACTTTACTCTGTGAGCCTATCCACCGATGAACCGTCCACCAAGAATTATGATGGAGAGGATAATCAAGTTGCTTGGGATGTTGATGTGGAGAACAATGGCGAGCAACAGGCCAATGTACAATTGGAAATGACATCTGACAGTGATTGTGAGTCTGAAGATTTGTCTGCAACAGTAGACCCCTCTGTTCTTCAGTTGGAACCAGAGGGACAGGAAGAGGTCACAGTAACAATTGATATGCCCAATGGTGCAGAGACAGATGCCGGTTCTCATTGCTTCATCCTCAAGGCTACGGTTACCAATGATCCGAATGCAGCAGACCAAGCTGAAGACAATCTAACACTGAGCCTTAATGTGCCTCAAATCAAGGAATGCGATGCTTCTCTCCAGTATTCCTCCCATAATTTGGATCCGGGAGAGTCTGCTCCAAACTCATTCGAGGTTGAGAACATAGGGAACACTGAGTGGACAGTTACCGCCAATGCTCAGTCTCTCGATGGGGACGATATTTCAGGTTGGGTTGATTTCGATAGCCCACTTAGTAAGCTTCTGGAAGAGCCAGGTAGCTCCGATGATTCTCACACTTTTACATTTGAAGTCTCACCTGATGATTCTCTTGAGGCAGGGACCCAGGTAGCAATAGGAATCCAAGGAAGAGCAGGATCAGAAATTGGATGCGAGAAAGTACTAACGGTTACCGTAGGACAAGAGTTTGGAGCCTCTATGTCACTCAGTAAATCCACGCTTTCTAATGTCGAGCCGGGCACTTCAGGAACACTCTCCATGCAGATCACAAACCAAGGAAATGGCCAAGAAACTATGGCACTAGGAACTTCTGGCGTCCCACCCGGATGGCAAGTCTCATTCAGTCAATCCACTGTTACTCTAGGAAGCTCTCAATCATCTAATAACAAAGAGACCGTGGGTGTCGAAATCTTTGTTCCGGAAGACGCAAGCGCTGAATCGGATGCACTGATCTCCTTCACTGTGGGCAGAGGAGGAGGGACGACACCTTACGACTCGAAGGACCTAACTGTTTCAGTTGCACCGAGGCATGAGGTCTCTTCGTCTATGGTTTCGGACCAACAAACAGGTAGATCCGATCAGATAGTAAAGTTCCCCATTGTAGTCACAAATGATGGTAACATCCGAGATACCTTCAGACTCCAAGCCTGTGATCCCGGAGATCAGACAGGATGCAGTAACCCTATGTGGGAATCGTCTTTCTCAGATTCCGATGGAAACTCAATAAGCCAAATTGTACTAGATCCAAGCCAGTCTTCACAAGTCTATCTGGACGTGTTAGTCGAGGGTGAGGAAGATGCCGACTCTGCAAGAGTCTTGGTAAGAATAGCAATTTTCGGAACTAGTGAAACCTCAGAGCATACGGTTTCCGTAGTAGTCTCGAACTACAACTATGGAATGGCCGTGTCCCCTCAGTCACCCGGAGAAACACCCGGTCAAATGGATGTTACTTTACCTCCAGGGGGTACTCTGTCAACATTCTTCTGGATTGATAATACAGGGGATTATCCAGCCGGTGATACCGCAGTTATCACCATCACAGGATTGGAGTCATCAGTTTCTAGAAATATATTTGTCGATGGAGTGGAGATAGAAGACTCCATTCAGATTCCCAAGGAAGGCAGAGTGCTTGCAGAAGTCCAGATGGAGGTAATGGAAGGAGTCTCAAACGGAGTATCGGGAATAATCAAGGTATCAGCAGCCTCAGAGAGGAATGCTGCACAGACTACCTCGGTTGATGTTTCGATCCAAGTAATGACCATACACGATCTGGTTTTTACTCTTGAGGGGGTCGACGAGCAAACGGTGAACTATCCAGATAAGGCATTCTTCACAATGTTTGTAACCAATAACGGAAACGTGATTGAAGATGTAGAGATAATCTCAGGGGAATCACTCAGAGGTTGGACGGTTGATGTTATCGATGATGAATTCCTGCTTCCTCCTGGAGAAACCAGAGAGATTCAGGTTCGAGCTACTCCTCCTTCTGAACTTCTTTCTGACGACACGTACAGATTTACTGTCATCGCCCAACCGGAGGGTATTCCCGTTGCAGGTCAACCAATCGAACTAACGGTTGTGTCAGTAACATCGAACTCTTTTCTCAATCTCTCACAAACCACTCAAGACTTACTGGTTTACGGCCTCACAGGATTCGGTGCTTTGCTCGTAATCGTTCTTTTCATGAGATCTAGGGCGGAAAACAAGAGAATAATTAGAGCACTAGATCAAGACGATTCATAGCACTTCTACTGACTCCGCACCGGATAGGCTTATTGCCCAATTTCAGGTGGGCTACATCAACGGTCCCTACGGGACCGGTGGGTGTTTGTCTTGTCTACCGTTCCAGAGGCCTATCTCGCGGTTGCTGTGATGGCTCTCGTGGGCATTGGTTTTCCAGTTCTTAGCTTCGTAGGCTCAGGCTTCTTGAGACCAAGAAAAACTGCGAATGACCCCAACAAGCTGAGCTCATGGTTACTTCCTGGTTATGAGTCGGACCAATCCCTGTACCTCAGGAGGGAAACCACATATGAATGCGGTTCAGACCCTGTAGGTGACGCTCATATTAACTTCCATTTTCAGTATTACTGGTACGCCATAATTTTCCTGGTTTTTGATATTGCTTTCATGTTCTTGGCCTTCGGTGGCGTCTTAGTTATTCAAGAAGGAGCAGTTTCAATCTACAGCTCTCTTGCAACACTGACAGTCTTCATCATCCTGATGGGAGCCGGCGTTTGGCATGTTTTCAGGAAAAGAGGAAGAATATACATCTGAGGTTAGACTATGGCGGACGATGATCAGAATTATGCAGTTTTCAACAGCAGGATGCTTATAGACACGGTTGGTGACATAACTGACGAGGCTCTCAAGGCTAGTAGAATTAAGGACATCATTGGAGTACTAGCTGGCAGGATATTCAATTGGGGTCAGAGAAAATCCCTCTTTCCTCTTCATCTGGGGATCAAGTGTTGCGCATTGGAGATGGCGGCTGCAGGGGCGAGTCGTTTCGACGCTGAGAGATTCGGCGTATTCTTTCGCTCCAGTCCCAGACAGTGTGACGTCCTCTTGGTTAACGGGCCAATTAGCAAGAAGTTTGCAGATCCAATAGTGAGGCTGTGGGAACAGATGCCAGAGCCCAAATGGTGCATCGCGATGGGCGAATGTGCTATATCAGGTGGACCCTACTTCCAGTCATACAACATCCTCGAAGGGGTTGATACCCTTATTCCCGTTGACGTATACATACCAGGATGTCCTCCACGCCCGGAGGCACTGATAGATGGTTTCGATAAGCTGAGGCAGAAGATTATCCGTATAGGAGCGAAACCAAGTAGTGATCGTCCAGCAACTCAGAGGCCTCTGATTGCTGGAGATTTGTGAGGTCTTACCATGTCTAGAGTAGTCCCTTCCTCAACTCAAAAGTCAGCCGCAGAGAAAATGGTAACTGCGGTTGGTAGAATCAAGGGATGCGATGCAGAGCTTGTTGAGAGATCCAGTGGTACGAAATCTCGTTGGACAGTTTCCATTGAGTGCAATCCAGAAAATTGGAGGAGCCTTGCTGAGAAGCTCCTCACAACCCATGAAGTGGACTACTGTTCGCTCATAACCGGAATCCATTGGCCAGATGGGCCAGATGGAAAAAAGTGGGAGGTAGTATATCACTTCCTTCGTACAGGAATCAAGAATCCTCCTGAAATAGACGGTGTTCAACAACCAATAATCACGGATCCAACTACTGTAAAAGGCAAACTAGTCCCTCTGGAGATAGAAGTCAGTATCGCAATTCCGGAAACCAGAACTCCAACGGTGGCCAGCGTGCAAGACTTGTGGATAGGGGCCGATTGGAATGAGAAAGAAACATGGGATTTAGTGGGCATCGACTTCGATGGGCATGAAGGAATGAGAAGAGTTCTCCAACCACACGAGACTCCAACCGGATATCATCCTCTTCAGAAGCATCATAACATCCGTTATCATGGATTTGAGGAGATGTATGATGACGCTCAGGGATTCTCCAGGAAGCCTGATGATGTTGGCAGGGTAAAGTAGGTGATAAAATGGCAGAAATGTGGATTTCCATGGGTCCCCAGCATCCAATGACCCATGGACTCTGGACCCTGAAGATAAAGGTCGATGGGGAAACTGTAGTTGACACAGTTCCTGATCTTGGGTATATACACAGAGGCGTGGAAAAAATTTGCGAGTCCCGTGACTTCACTCAGATTACCACCTATTGCGACAGGCTCTGTTACGCTAGCGCCAATACATGGTCACACTCTTACATTTATGCCGCAGAAGACCTATTGGGCGTCGAAGTACCTGAGAGAGCCGAGTATATCAGGCTGATAGCAGTAGAACTGCAAAGAATAGCTTCCCACCTGATGTGGCTTGGTGCTTATGGCCCAGATACTGGCAACCTTTCTGTCTTGGTCTGGTGTCTCCGAGAGAGGGAGATGATGATGGATCTCCTGCAAGAAATGGGAGGTTCAAGGATGCATTATAATTTCCCTCGTATTGGCGGTGTGAAGAGAGATCTTCCTCATGGTTTCGCTCAGAGGGCGCGTTCGAAGTTAGAGTTATTTTTGCAGAGAATACAGGAGTATGAGGCATTGTATGATGAGAGTACTGTTTTCCTGGTCAGGACACAAGGAGTTGGATATGCCAAGGCTGAGGAGATGGTCAATCACGGGGTTTCAGGTCCAAATCTGAGGGCTGCTGGAGTAAACTATGATGTCAGATGGGCACATCCATACTCCGTCTACAGCGAACTAGATTGGGAACCTCCCGTGGAGAGATCTTCGATTAAAGGAGCTGACTGTTACGATAGATACAGAGTTAGAGTGGAGGAAATGAGAATAAGTGCCCTGTTAACTCTTCAGGCCTTAGACAAGATGCCGGGCGGTTCTGATACTTACCACGAGCCTGGAGATCCAAAATTACTCGCCAAAGCACCCAGTCGGGCCCCTGAGGGAACAAGTGGATATCATCACTTTGAGGACAGTCGAGGAGAGTCCATGTTCTACATTGCAGGAGGGGGAGAGGCCCGAGGGAAGAATCCCTACAGAGTATCGATAAGGTCCCCTATGTTCATCACAATTCCATATGCCTCAAAATGCATGATCGGATACAAGGTCGCAGACATTCCAGCAATAATGGGCTCTTTCGATCCATGTATTGGGGAGACTGATAGGTGATATTGATGGCGAGTAGTGACTGGTTAGACGTGAGTGGCTGGCTCCAATCAATGATAGGCTGGTCAATGGACCAAACCCATGACCTACTTCCCAATGTAGAATATGGTCTCGGGCCAATAGGATCTGTTAACCCTCAAAGTGGTTTTTCATCAATTCAGCCCGCACTTGAGGCATTTTTCCATGCATCAATAATGTGCACAGTGGTCTTCACCACATTGATGCTGACAATGCTTGCAATTCCATACATTGAGAGGAAATTCATTGGTAGATTGATGGATAGACTTGGAGCAACTACGACTCTGAGAAGCCTATGGGTCGGCGAGAGTGGAGCTACAGCAGGCGATTGGTGGGATCAACTTCCATTCGGAATTGGCACTCCGATTGGATGGACAATAAACACTCTAAACTCAATTTGGGGAAACGATCACGAATTAGAGACAGTTGCCAGAGTAAATAACAGGAGTTACCATGGATATTGGTTCCTTCTCCCAGGATTCTTCCAAGCCTTCGCTGACTTCTTCAAATTCGCAACAAAGGAACACATGGTACCCAAGGATGCCGACAAGGTCGTGTTCGAGGTAGCCCCTGTCATCATAATCTCAACCACTGTGATGGTATTCGCCTTTGTCCCATTCGGACCACATATTTACGCAGCCAACCCCGACCTCTCACTCTTGTTCATGATGGCAATATTTGGGGTGGCCCCGTTGGGAGTCTTCTTCGCAGGATGGGCATCTAACAACAAGTACACACTAATCGGCGGGATGAGGTCCGCAGCCCAACTCACTGCCTACGAGATTCCACTTCTTATCACAGTCCTCGGTGTCGCCGTTCTAAGCGGCTCGCTGAACATCATAGAGATTGTAGATTTTCAGATGGGGCAAGAGGAAGGAAATGTTTGGAACTTCTTCTTGATGCCTCTAGGCGCGGCTCTCTTCCTGATTACCATGATTGCTGAAGTTGAGAGAATCCCTTTCGATATGCCAGAAGCAGAGGCGGAGCTTGTTGAGGGCTGGTGGACAGAGTATGGGGGAATTCGTTGGGGTCTAATGTTCTCTGCAGAATATATGAGATCGTATGCAGCCTGCATCCTTTTCGCACTTTTCTTCCTTGGAGGATGGGAAGCACCATTCCAGCACACCCTTTCCGACCTTCCTGTCTTAGGTGGGGTCTTTACGACAATTTTCGCAGTCATACCTGGACTAGTTTGGGTACTTCTAAAGGCATGGTTTTTGTTCGGCGTGTTCGTTTGGATTAGAGCATCACTACACAGAGTAAGAACCGATCAGATTCTAGAATTTGGCTGGAGATACCTCCTGCCACTATCACTTCTCAACTTGGTTATAGCCACCTATCTGAGACTTGAATTATACGAGGGAGGTAACTGGAATCTATGGGTACCAGCAGTGGTAACAACTGTCTCCTTAATTGTCTTCTTAGTGTACATCTTTGACGAAGATGAAGAGGCTGCCAGACTGAAGAGCAGACCATATAGCACACAAGCTGTTGTTAAGGCATCTCCAGGGAGTCACAGGGATTAGGTGATAAAATGAAAGCTGCATATCCTGATGAGTATAATACTGGCCATCCAAGAGCCACTCCAAACTTCAGGAATCTGGTCATGAGGCCCATGTGGATGACTCTTAAGACCGCCCTTCGAACCTTTCCCTTCGTTGGTCGTTTGTGGTTCCTTAGGAATGACTACCATGGCAGATCCGCAATAATGATTGATAAAAACACGAAGAATAGATTGGGCGAGGAACACCCAAGCTTAGGACAGAAGTTTGCCGCGGATAGGGAAACGAGTCAAATCATGCCCTTCTTGGAAAGGCCAGTCACTGTGATGTATCCATATGAAAGACTGGAGGATCTAGAGCCATGGCTATTCGTTCCAGGAAATTACAATGGGAGAATCGGAGTAATCTGGGAGACTTGCACTGCCTGTAAGGCCTGTGTCAGAGCTTGTCCCAACGACTGCCTTCACATGACTTCGGAAGTGAGGGTAAACGTCCTTGACTTGACTGAAGAGGGTGATGAGTGGCATGGTTATGGCAATCAGCTCGAACCTGGGGGCTTCGCAGCCAGGCCCAAGGATGACTCAGGGTCTGCGAGCTTCGATCTGATGACGGCCCACGAATCAGCTCCTGCCGAGTATGATTTTGCTGAGATTATTGATCTCAGTGGGGGCAAGGCAACGGTAAGATGGATGGATGGATCAGGAATTGAGACGCTAGACTCTTCCGATCTTAAACCAGCAGAGAAAGACATTGTCTCAGGAAGGATAGATCTTGGGAGGTGCATGTTCTGTGGACTTTGCATGGAATCTTGCCCCTTCGAGTCTTTCTTCATGACTAATGAGTACGATGGAATGTCAGGATTCACTAGGCAGGACTTGTGGATGGATGCAGACCGTACTAGAGTCCTACCTTCTACACACAAAGAAAGGGTGGACATGGAATTGGCTAAAAGGGCCGAGAAAGAAAAGGCGAAACTGGCTCGTAAAGCCGCCAAGGCAATCGCTGAGGGATAGCTATGAGTGTGAATTTCGAAGCCGTGGTGTTCCTCATTTTAGCTGTAGCTACAGTTGGAGGGGCAATAGGATGTGTATATGGCAGGAGGGTAGCACACTCACTTCTTTTCCTAATGCTAACTTTCTTCGGCGTAGCAGGCATATTCGTCCTAGCGAGTGCTGAGATGCTAGCAGCTGTGCAGATTCTAGTTTACCTTGGATCAGTAATGCTAGTCGTCCAATTCGGTGTGATGTTGACCAGAAGACAAATCCAAGAAGGTGACATTGAATGAGATTTCTATCCATCCTAGCTAGGATTGGAACTGTCGGCTTCATACTCGTTCTCCTTAGAGAGACCATGACTCATCCCATGTGGGAGGGGCCTCTGTGGGGAGGTAATGAGAATCCTCCAACAACCTTCGAGTTAGCAGACGCACTATTCAATGAGTGGGCTGTAGCCACACTAGTTCTTGGAGCTCTTCTTTCTATGGCGATGATTGGATCCTCATACTTAGTGAGAGATGAGAGGTTAGTCAATCTGGTCTGGGATATGGGAGGGGACGATCAGTGATTGACCCTAGTTGGATAGCTGGATTGGGAGTAATACTATTTGGTGTAGGACTAATCGGAGTTTTCACCAGGAATAACGCCATAGTAGTCCTCATGTGTATCGAGGTAATGCTCAATGCCGCCAATCTTAATTTCGTAGCTGGTACCATGCACTATGGAGACGTCAACGGGTGGGTATTCACTGCAATAGCTATCGCAATTGCGGCCGCAGAGGTTGCGATCGGTCTTGCAATTTTC
Source organism: uncultured Candidatus Poseidoniales archaeon (assembly GCA_964016345.1). GTDB lineage: Archaea > Thermoplasmatota > Poseidoniia > Poseidoniales > Thalassarchaeaceae > MGIIb-O5. The sequence goes on from CAXHFM010000002.1 coordinate 33,922, forward strand.
CTCTCACTGTACAGCACACAACAGACAATTTCTCTGGACGATGCTACTACATTGAGAAACTGAGGGATGATGATGGGAGAAAGCAAGAACGAGTCTGGACTTCTGGTGTTCATACTTCCATTCTTGGCCGTCGTTCCAGCGCTATATATTCTGGAGTGGGAATCCCATGAGGCTTCAATCTTGATAGTCGCAATTCCCTTCATGACATTCCCTGTGATACTAATAGCAGGTCAGATTTACAATGGGACAGAATACTGGAAACTTAAGCTGAAAGAAGGCGGAATACTCGCTTTGGGAGCTCTTGGAGCATCACTTTCCGCTTCTTTGTGGCTAGTCTACGATTATGTAGACTCTCTGCCCGACTTCTACGATCAACAGAGTATCACACAATGGCTGGAATGGGTATCCTTCGATCTTCTGCAGTCAGACTACACACTGACACCGGGAACCAAGATACTTGGGATGGGGGTTTGGATAGATTCCATTACTCTGATGATACTCTTTGTGGCTACTTTCCTGTGCTTCCTGATATGCTGGTTTAGTCTTGGCTATATGAATACTGATCCCATCAACGAGGACAGGAATCATAGGTTCTATGGGGAATTTGTACTCTTTGCTATGGGCATGTTTGGTATGGTCCTAGCTGACAACTTCCTTTGGCTATTCATCTTCTGGGAAGTCATGGGTCTTTGCTCTTATCTCTTAATCGGTTTCTACTACTGGAAAGACAGTGCGGCATACGCCTCAAAGAAGGCTTTCCTGACCACCAGGGTGGGGGATGTCTTCCTCATGATAGGACTCTTCATACTGTACGATATATACGGCTCACTGGAATTCTCTGTAATATTCCACGATCCGTCACTTGATGGAATGGTGGACTCTAACAAACTATTCTGGGCCCTATTGTTGATGTTCATTGGTGCAGTTGGCAAATCAGCTCAGTTTCCCTTGCACGTCTGGCTTCCAGATGCTATGGAGGGACCAACTCCAGTTTCCGCATTAATTCATGCCGCAACAATGGTGAATGCCGGACTCTACTTAGTGGCTAGAATGGTACCATTCGTTGACGTTGGACACCACGGTGTGCCAGGTCTAGAAGAACTCGGACTGATTATTGCATATGTCGGTGGTATTACCGCATTCATGGCTGCTGCCATCGCCTTCGTTCAGAATGATATCAAGAAGGTACTGGCATACTCCACGATGAGCCAGCTCGCCTACATATTCACGGGCCTTGGCTCAGCTCTTTGGTTCTACAACAATGATGAACACCATGCTGCCATAGTGGTCTTCGGGTCATCCATGTTCCATCTTTTCAATCATGCTATGGCCAAGGGGATGCTGTTCATGGCAAGCGGTTCAGTAATTCATGAAATGCATCATGCTCATGACCACATACACCACGGGAGTGGTGAAGGTCACGACGATGATTTTGACCCTCAAGATATGAGGAATATGGGGGGTCTAGCTTCGAAGATGCCTGTAACAGCTACTGCAATGATGTTCGGCTCCATGTCAATTATTGGAATTCCTCTGATTGGAGGATTCTGGTCTAAAGAGGGGATTATCGCTGAGACTTGGTTGGCCGCATTGGAGCACGAGCCATTGATGTTGGGACCAGCAATTTTGGTATTACTAACAGCTGGAATGACAGGTTTCTATATGTCAAGAATGTGGTTTATGACATTTGCAGGATTACCAAAATCAGATGTGGTAAATCATGTACATGAAGAGACACCATGGATTAAAACTCCCCTAGTGATTTTATCCATCATAACTGCGCTCGGCGGTTTCGCATTCGCACTTCTAGGTGCTACGGATTACCTTGCTTCTGCTTACGACTATTCCGGGCATCTAAAGCTCAAGAAATCAACCTTACTAGACTCGATCATTTACAAATTGGAGTACGCATTTCTTCCAGATAAGATGAATCTCAGAATTGTTGGCTGGGTTACAATCTTCCTTTCATTCATCGTGGGACCTATTTTTGCCGCCAGGATACATGGGGGTAAGCTAGCAAAGGGAGAGTCCTCAACTCCCTTGGTTTCATGGCTGGTATCACTATCGTCCAAATTTGGCAGTCAAGATGTAAGTAATCTGTCAGAATCTGAGCTATCAGTAGCTCTGCAAAATAGATTATATTTCGACGATTTGTACGAAGGTATTCTGGCTAGGACAGTCATACCGTTCTCTGAATTCACAGCTTGGTTTGATAGGAAAGTCATAGACGGTATGGTCAAGCAAGTAGAGTCGAAATCAGTTCTCGGCTCTGTCCAAGTCAGGAATCTGACCACAGGAAGTGCACGAGACTACATCCTCATGGCCACTATAGGGATGCTAAGTATCATTGCTCTATTATGGGGGATTAACTCATGATTTCAGATCCACTGACAGTGATTACGATTGTTCCTTTGTTAGTCAGCCTCGCTCTGTTAATACTGCCTAAGATTTCCGGTTCTGCAGAAGGGCTGGCTAGGGCATCCAGAGCCATTAGCATGGGAGTTTCTTTAGCAATGCTGACCATCACGACCATGATCTTCTTCGGAGAAATTGGAAATGTGGACTGGACTGACTACAACTCGGGGTACTCCTTAACCAACGATGCTTTCGCTCTGATACCTTCCATTGGAGTTCATTGGAAAGTCGGTGCAGATGCCCTCTCCTTTCCAATGATTTGGCTAACTACCCTACTGATACCGATCTCAATGCTCGTCGAGTGGGACGCTAAGAAAGGCCATCTCTTCCATCCTCTGATCTTAATGATGGAAGGAGCACTGATAGGAGTATTTGTTTCACTTGATATGTTTGTTTTCTACGCCTTCTGGGAGCTTACACTGGTTCCAATGTTTTTCCTCATCATGGTCTGGGGTGGCGAGGATAGGAAATACGCCTCGATGAAGTTTTTCATCTACACATTCACAGCTAGCGTGATTATGCTAATCGGAATTTTAGTGATGTATTTCTATACCCCAGATGTCGCATCATCAGGCACTATTACAGGGCACACATTCGATATGTCAGTCATGGTCGCATCGTCAGATTACATTCCCAGCGAGGGGCTTAGGCATCTCGTTTGGCTACTGCTTCTAATTGGATTTGCAACAAAGATGCCAAGCGTCCCTGTTCACACTTGGCTTCCAGATGCACACGTACAGGCTCCTACTGCCGGCTCAATGCTACTGGCAGGAGTCATGCTAAAGATGGGAGCATATGGATTCCTGAGAATAGCCGTCTCTGCGTTCCCTGAATCCACAGTCGCATTCATCCCTTTGCTAATCTTCCTTGGAATGGCCAGCCTAGTTTACGGGGCTTGGGTATGCATGGGTCAGACTAATCTGAAGAGAATGGTGGCTTACTCATCGGTATCTCATATGGGACTTATATTCCTGGGAATCGCTACTATGCAACCACTGGGCATTGCAGGTGCCCTATTCATGATGTTCGCACATGGTATCATCAGTCCTCTTCTCTTTGCTGTCGCTGGTTCTTTCAAGCACCACTATCATACACTAGAAATAGGCTCCATGAGAGGAATAGCACACCACAGTCCATGGCTCGCCGCACACATGATGCTAGGGTGGATGGCTAGCTTAGGGCTTCCACTATTAGCAGGGTTCGTGGCCGAAGTAACAATACTAATCGCCTTCTGGATGTCATTCGGATGGCTCGTGCTGCTTCCAACCCTGACACTAATAATCACAGCTGTATACTATCTTACGTCAATGCAGAAGACCATTTTCGAATCTAATAACCCTCATCATGGAATTCTCCCAGATAGCCTTCATGGGGAAGATCCAAGGGACATCTCATGGCATGAAAATTCTGGAATGATCATTCTAGGAGCACTTACTATTCTTTTTGGAATACTCCCATTCATATTCTGGGATATGATGTCCGAATGGAGCTCCGGATTCCTAATCGATACTTTGGTTGATGCTTTGCAATCAGAGGGGGTGAAGCCTTGAATTCGATAGGTCAGCTTTCTCTTGATTCAGAAACTGCATCATCCATGATGCCCGAACTAATAATGCTCCTAGGACTCATTGCCATCGTAGTCGTCCCAAATCTAGGTGATGCCAAATTCAGACTGCCCCTGACATCAATTAGAGTACCCGTACTTCTGGGTGGATCAAGATTTGATCTAACCAATGACCCAAGAATGCCAAATAGGATTTCAAATCTGACATTCTCCTTGGCCCTCCTATCCTCATTACTGCTCATATCAAGATCGCCAAGTGAGGTCGGAGGGATTCTAGTGGTTGATAGTTTCAGTAGGTTATTCTCAACCATGTTCCTTGCTGCACTTCTGTTGGTCAGCATTGCAACTACGCATCGACTCCCCGCGACGACAAATGCACATATTCCAAAAGAGTCAGACTCAGAGAAAGTATTCGATAGAAAAATCTCCATCCTCATAGACAATAGGAGACAAGTAGATTTCTACATACTCCTGATTATGGTTGGCCTAGGTATGACCATGATGACAATGGCAGCAAATTTATTCATGCTCATAGTCTGTATTGAACTGGCATCTCTCTCAACATATGTCCTAGTTGCTTTCCACAAGGAAGACGGTACTGGAGGTGAGGCTGGTGCGAAATACTTCATCGTGGGATCGGTCGCTTCTGCTATAGGTATTTACGGAATGTCGCTACTTTATCTTTGGTCGGGAAGCCTAGATCTGGAAATATTGAGGCAAAGCTGGCTTTCAATGGATGGCATAGATCCCTTTGCGGCTTTTGGTATCGGTATGATGCTAGTGGCATTTGGGTTCAAAGTCAGCGCAGCCCCATTCCACTTGGCGGCTCCCGATGCATACTCTGGAGCCGCTTCCCAAGTGTCAGGACTACTGGCAACTGCATCCAAGGCCATGGGATTCTTAGCATTGTTCAGGGTGCTTGTGATGATTACTGTTCCAGATGGCTCTGAGGCAATATGGATGATTGCACTGGGTATCTTCGCAATTGTAACGATGACCTGGGGGAACCTGGCCGCTTTAACCAGTGAGAACCCAAAAAGGATGCTTGCTTACTCCAGTGTAGCTCATGCAGGGTACATGCTGGCCGCCATTGCAGTAGTAGGAAGCGGAATCTCAAGTGTGGATCAAAACGCAATCATTCTAACAGCTGTTTCATTCCATCTGTTCGTTCTAGTTCTCTTCAAGTTGGGTGCTTTCCTAGTCCTAGCTCTACTGGAGACTGAAGGAAAGGGACACGAGATAGAGCATCTTTACGGTTTAGGAAGAAGAGATCCCCTAATTGCAGGCTCCATGTTTTTGTTTGTTCTCTCTCTTGCAGGAGTTCCACCACTGTCAGGATTCCTCTCGAAACTTTTGATGATCAATGGAATAGTCTCTACCGCGGCATCCACTGGCTCTTCCAGTAGCGTTGACATAGTTTCATGGGCCGAGTCTGTAGATCCGTTATTCTGGTTAGCAGCCGCAATCGTACTGAATAGCGCTCTCTCTCTGTTCTACTACCTCAGAATAGGATTAGTGATGTTCTTTGAAGAGCCGTCAACCGAGAAATCGCTCAGAGCGGCTTCTTCACTCAGAATGGCTATTTTCACGTGCGCCCTACTGACTTTAATGTGTGGAATTGGTCCGGTCAGTGAGTGGCTATTGGATACTGTTTCTTCAGCAATAGACTCACTCATCTATGAGTGATGATGCTCAACTTCACATAGGGGACTCTCAACGGAGTCTCGTGGCACGTAGGGAGGAGAAGGTCGACTTCGAGCGACTAGCTCAGCTAGAGTCTGGATCAGGAGATAGAATCAGGGTCCCTCTTCCAAATAGAAAGGTGAACGAGATGTTTGCTATCGCCGATGAGATATTGGGTGGAAGAAGAATAAGGGCGGTTTGCGAAGACGGCCTCAGCAGGATTTCTAGAATTCCCGGAAAGATGAGAAGAAGGCAATGGGTAAGAGAAGGGGATCTCATAGTTGTACAACCATGGGATTTCCAGGATGAGAAGGCAAATGTATGCATGAGATATACCAAGACTCAGTCCCTGTATCTATCAAGAAAGGGAGCTCTTCCAGAGATTGTTGACCTTTTCGGCCTATCAGAGGACAGAACAGACATCCAAGAAGAAGATATTTCAGAGAATATTGATGATGAGGTTCAAGAAACAGCTAAGCTTCCTGAAGAATCTACTGAGAAGGTCGAAAATCCTCCTTCCTCAAGTAATGATGAGGACGATATAGACTCATTCTTTGGGTGAGAAAATGGATTTTGATGAGCATTGGGACGAAGACCCGGATGCAATAATGAAATCTCAGACTAAACATGACTGGATGTCCGAACCAAGATTCAAGAAAATCTTCAATGAAATAGAAGATGGACTACAAGGAGTCCTGGGCAAAGGTCCCTTCGAATGGGTGGATAAGAGGGTATTCGACGCGGTTTTTGACAAGTCAACACTGCTTGCTTTACACAAACTGATGCAAAAGGGCGATATTGAGACAATTGACTACCCCATTGCAAGAGGTAAGGAAGCTCACGTATTTCATGCCACATCAACTAACGGTGCAGTTGCTGTAAAGATATTTCATACTACAAACGCCGTGTTCAAAGGACTAGCTAAGTACATTGATGGAGATCCTAGATTTAGTGGACTATCTGGGAGACACAGGGAACTGGTCAATATATGGGTGAAGAAAGAATTCAGAAATTTACGGAGAATGAGGAAACACGGAGTTAGGGTCCCCCTCCCAATTTCCTATCATAAGAATGTCCTAGTTATGGAGCTCATTGGCTCAGATAGTGCTGCTCCTAGGTTACGTGATATCGAGATCAAAGACAAATTTGAGACATTCACAGAAATGCTAGATATGGTCGCAATTACATGGCAGAATGCTAATCTGGTTCATGCGGATCTCAGTGAGTACAATATTCTCTGGCACAATGGAGAACCCTGGTTCATTGATGTTGGCCAAGGAGTAACCGACCAGCACCCACATTCTGAGGAATTTCTAGTCAGAGATGTTTCCAGACTAGTTCATTGGATAAGTAAACGAGGATATGACGTCGAGCTGGCTGAGTGTATGCTTAGAGTTCTGGAAGAGCCCGTACCTAAGTTACAACCCCTTCCGGGCGGGGATTAAAGAAGGAGGCCCTGTTGATCAGACCATGGAGCCAGTAGCCCGCATCCCCAAGGACCGTATTGCGGTAATAATAGGCAAAGGAGGGGCGACTAGGAAGATGATCGAAGAAGCCTGTGGCGCGAAGTTGGAAATAGATTCTAGAACTGGTGAAATTTCAGTAGATTGGGCTGATTCTGATGTTGATCCAGTAATCAGGATGAAGACTCCTGATGTCATACTAGCTATAGGAAGGGGACTATCTCCCAAAAGAGCTGTCCAACTTCTTGAGGACGAAATACACCTTCGGATGTACGATATCAGAGAATGGGTTGGTAGGCAACCAAACCAAATTAGGAGAATGAGGAGCAGACTAATAGGTAGGAACGGACTTATCAGGAGTAGAATAGAGGAGCTTTCCGGCACTGAGATAGCCATATACGGCTCCTCGGTGATAGTTATCGGGGACGATATGGGCCTTGAGATTGCAAATCCTGCCATAGAGTCCATTCTAAGGGGGGCTGAGCACGGTAGTGTATTGCATGGTCTTGAGAAGGATAGGAAAAGACAGCGAATAAGATCTAGAAGTTTGGAGAGCTATGAAGAGAGGAGTGAGAAATCATCCGCCTTCGATTCACTTGTCCCTGGTCTTTCTGCAGCTAGAAGAAGAAGGGAGAGGAGACTAACGGACTCTCAGGTAAATCCCGAAGACTCTGAGGCTGTGAAAGAGATGCTGGAATTAGCAGAAGATGAGAAAATCACCTATGAAGAGGAGTGAATTCTTCCGCCATTTCTAAGTCCTCGACCTCCTCGTGGTCATGTGACTGGTCGCAATTACGCACTCTATGACTATGAAAAGTGGTCTGTTTACACCCTTACTGCTATTACAACCCTGCTTTTATCAGCGCTCTTTCTTAACATACTCGACATCTCGAATCCATTAACAGATTTCATCACTAATTACTACGTCAACCCTGTTCTTGATGAATCAGGAGGGGATGCTGGATACAATCTTACCAACACAGTCACCTATGCAGTGGTATTAGCCCTATTCGTTGCGGCCCTTAGCGCATGGCTAAGGACTCTTGACATTGATTCTAGTGATACCACACTCCTTGCATTACTTCCCTATGTCTTCTGGGCCGCGCTTGGAGAGGTTGTCGAAGATGCTGATATGTTCGACTCATCAATGGCACCGCTATTCGTAAGTCCAAGTATACATTTCCAGACAGCCTTGTGGGTCATCATCGCTGGTTCGATCGGCTATCATGTCAGGAATTATGGATCTAAAATTAGTGATTCGGAGAAGGATAGAATTCTCGAATCACTTTGCATGATAGTAATTTTTGTTCAATTCCTCGTCTTTGGGCACTCCATTTCCTCTAGTGAGGTGGGGAGCCAACTAGATTTGACGATTTTTGCAGTAATTGGAATATCAGCAATCATGCTACCCCTCTTCTTCAGAGAATCAATCTCTGAATTCTCATATATTCAGAAGTCTGTTTACCTCGTTGGTTGCGGGGGCGTCTTGATTTTCTTTGGGGCTCTGGTATCCTTTGCAACAGTTCTTCCAGAAGACAAACTATCTCTTTGGCCACTGATTATTGTGATAGGGGTGCCTCTACTACTATGCTATACAATGTTCTCTGTTGGAATAGAGTCTGCCAGAAAACTTTCCCAGAGAGGGTTTGTCGCCGGAATTCTCCCTGAGGGAATGTCTGAGCTAGACTACCAAGATCTCGTCTCGGAAGACAAGACATTCGTGGAAGACAATAGGAATAGAGCAGTCTTAGCATATCCCGTCGTATTTCTTTCAGTATCCGGGCAGGTGATGGATGGTCTGGCTACATGGATAGGAATTGAGTACTTCGGATATGACGAGAAGCACCTCCTATCAGCAAGAATAATCGAGGAGTTTGGCAACACATTTGGGTTTACAATGGTAAAGGCAGGTCTCGGGGTCATTATATGGTGGTTCTTTGCTAATGCGAACTTCGAGAACAGGCAACAACACCTTAGATTACTCGTCGGACTCATGATTTTAGTAGTGGGTATGGCACCTGGATTGAGAGGTGTCGGAAGACTAGTAATAGGTCAGTGAACCTTGAAAACAAGTATATTCGCTCCATTCAATTGAAGACTCGCACATCATCACGGATATGATTCACATGGACAGGCTGCCAACCAGAGTGGACAAATCTGGTGAGGATTTCGTCTCAAGAAAGGAGCATAACCTATCTTTGATTGCGAAACTAACTGAAAAGATGGAAATCGCCAGAGGCGGAGGTGGAGGTAAATATGTCGAGAGACACGAATCCAGAGGAAAGGGCATGCCAAGAGATAGAATATCGGAAATTTGCGATCCAGGAACTCCCTTTCTGGAACTCTCAACACTGGCCGCCTATGAGATGTACGATGGGAGAGCTCACTCTGCTGGAATAGTTACTGGAATAGGTGTCGTTCATGGAAAGGAGTGCATTTTCGTAGCCAATGACGCCACAGTAAAAGGTGGATCATATTACCCCATGACTGTTAAGAAACATGTTAGGGCACAAGAAATAGCAGAGTCAAATAATCTACCATGCATATATCTGGTTGATTCAGGGGGGGCATTTCTCCCACTACAAGATCAAGTCTTTCCAGACAAGGGCCATTTTGGAAGAATCTTTAGGAATCAAGCAATATTATCAAGCAAGGGGATACCACAAGTCGCAGCTGTCCTTGGATCCTGCACAGCAGGCGGTGCGTATATTCCAGCAATGAGTGATGAGTCAATAATCGTCAAAGACAATGGTACGATATTTCTAGCGGGACCGCCTCTAGTAAAGGCAGCAACCGGAGAGGAAGTAAGCGCCCAAGATTTGGGTGGTGCCGATTTACACACTAGAGAGTCCGGAGTTGCTGATCATTATGCAGAGGACGAGAAAGAAGCCCTACAAATTGCTAGGGACATCGTTGAGAATCTCAATGTCGGCCAGAAGGTAAGACTAGATTCGAAGGAAACTGAGGAACCTTATCACGATCCAATGGATTTAATGGGGATAATCCCCGCTGATAATAGGACTCCATATGATGTGAGAGAAGTGATATCAAGAATTGTGGATGGGAGCAGGTTTCACGAATTTAAACAGAGGTATGGTACGACATTAGTCTGTGGATTTGCTAGAATTCATGGTTATCCCGTAGGTATCGTGGCTAATAATGGAATTTTATTCTCTGAGTCTTCATTGAAGGGAGCCCATTTCGTAGAGCTATGCGGACAGAGAGGAATTCCTCTAGTATTCCTCCAGAACATCATGGGATTCATGGTTGGAAGAGACTCAGAGGCGGGCGGAATTGCCAAGGATGGAGCAAAATTAGTGACAGCTGTGTCATGTGTTCCTGTGCCAAAGTTCACAGTGATCATTGGCGGTTCACACGGTGCAGGAAACTATGGAATGTGTGGAAGGGCGTATGATCCCCGCTTCCTCTTCATGTGGCCAAATGCCAGAATTTCTGTGATGGGAGGGGAGCAAGCGGCAAGTGTCCTTTCCACTGTTGGAAATGCCGATCCAGAAGCAATTAGAGAGAAATACGAAAGAGAGAGTAACCCCTACTATTCTACTGCCAGACTATGGGATGACGGGGTAATTGATCCTCGTGATACTAGAGATATTCTAGGACTCTGTATCTCATCGTCACTAAATGCCGAGCTTCCAGATAACAAGTTTGGAGTATTCAGGATGTGAAATTATAACGGAAAGAATTAGCGACGAAGTCCCAAAAACGGAGCTCTGCTATCTAGAAATAGAGGGTCCCGTTGCAATAATTACCATCTCTAGAAAAGAGGTATTCAATGCTCTAAACGCACAGCTAATATCTGAGTTGATTGATTTAATCACTTGGACCTCATCAAGGGCCGCCGCTAAAAATAACTCTCTAAAGGACTCAGATGAAGCCTGTCTCTTATACACATCTCCGAGCCCACGAGACTTACGTGCA
>CAXHFM010000003.1:0-33675 GCA_964016345.1 uncultured Candidatus Poseidoniales archaeon
TTCTCTGAATGAATCTTGCGGGCTTAGTTTCGTTGTGACTGCAATTAGGGTAGGGGCTTCCATAATCTTCGAAACTGCTCTGTTGACAGATAGATTAGCTCCGTCATCACCTGCCTTTCTTGCCTTCTCTTTGGCAATTGAGATTACCATTGGTAGAAGCTTTCGCCTCGTCTCTATGCCCAATACATAGTAATTCCAAGGGTGTGTTCGCTTATGGCAAGGGGCATTACTGGCTGCTTCAAATGCGATCTCAAGACTTGACTCTTCTACAATTCTCTCGGTGAATCTGTAAACAGTTCTTCTGGTATTCAGAATATCTTGCACAGAAGTCATGAAAATTCCTAGTCCAGACCGTCTAGTTTAGCAGCCAAAATAAAATCTGACTCGGTTAAGCCATTAATTTTGTGAGTCCAAATAATTACTTTGACTCTTCCCCATCCGAGTTCAAAGTCAGCGTGATGGCCTTCATTTTCGCATATATGGCCTGCAGAATTTACAAATTCTAACGCTCCCACAAAATCTTCGAAGGACCATGTCCTCTCAATGTGACGATTATCTATTATTGACCAATTCTCATCTATTTGCTCCAATAGATTCACCGCAACTTCCTCTTTTAGGGGAGGAACTCCTCCCATGCAAGGCACACATTCTCTATTTTCCAAGCCACCCATCTTATCAACCCCACAAGTGACTATCCATTCCGCCATCAGCCATCTGTTCTGCCATTTCCTGCATACTCGATCTTCGTCGCATATCTTCTTTCTCGAAAGTCATCATCTCTCTGTCCTCCAGATAAGGAACTCTCATGTGCGCAATTAATCTTACCTCTACGATCACATCTCGAGCTATAGATCTGAAAACTCCTTTTTCATCCATAATTTCTACGGCATTCCTTGTAGTTCCAATTAACATTCCTCTGGCGATATTTTCACTATCCGAAGAAATTGCCCTTGAATCTATCGTTATTTCGATAATATCATCTTTCCTCAGACCTGCGCTTCGACTTGAAAGAGGCCCATGATATACGTCCTGAATACCATCCAATTTAGGAGAACCATGGGCGTGATGAATCTTGGTGGCCCAATCGGGCAGCGTACTGGATATGTCAGGCATGTACCTTCGGCGAGGTCCATATAGAAAAAGGGCATGATTTCAAAATCCATTCAATTTCTGGCTACTGTCTTGAATAGGAATGGGCTGGTCGTAGAGTCAGGAAGACACATGGCATCTATTGAATGGAGAAAAATCCCGACCGTTCTGAAAACAGACGAGATTCTTGACAAGGCTTTCAGAAGGGCAAGTAAACAGTCGGATACCGTAGAAGATCCCGACAAGTACCACAGAGTTCGTAAACAGATGAACAAAATGGTGCAGTCTGCCGCCTCAGTAATTGATACCACACTGATAGCATATGTTGAAAGATGGCCAAGTCTGAATGCACTTTCTGAATTCGACCAAGCCCTTGTGGACGCCGCAGTTGGGAGTGACAAATATAGAAAGAGTCTGGGGGCTATCCAATGGGGTGCTGAAAGAGTAAGATCGATAGCTGCCGATACACAAAGAAAAATTCTGAGACTTAGGGACATTGACGGATTTCATCAAGCAAGAAGATCTGCATACGGTAGATTCTCGTCTATAATAGAACAAATTTCTCCTGAAATAGAATGGCTGGGAGAAGCACGGGATATACTAAGGAAGTTACCTTCAATAGATTCAAATGAACCATGCATTGTTGTTGCTGGCTCTCCCAATGTCGGTAAATCAGCCTTGATAACCTCTCTTTCCAGCGGTGAGCCGGAGGTAGCAGCCTATCCATTCACAACTAAGCAATTGCATCTGGGCCACTTTATGAATCGTAGGAGAAAATACCAGATGGTCGACACACCTGGTCTCCTAGATAGGCCCATGGTGGAGAGAAATAATATCGAGATGCAGGCAATAGCGGCTCTGGAGAATGTCGGGGATGTCCTATTATTTCTCATGGACCCGACGCCAGAAGCAACAACTAGCATGGAAGAACAAATGAACCTCCTCGAGGAAGTTAGTGGCTTGATGTCCGAGAGGGCGATTCTAGTCGTCCATAGTAAATCAGACTTGCATAAATCTACGCAAATGGAAAATAATATCTCTGTAAGTTCAATCACAGGTGAAGGAATGGAACATCTTAGGAATAGGCTCGTTGAATTGATAGCCGCCGATAAAATATCGGACCCTCTCAATCTTCCTGAGAATTGGCCTAGAAACGACTTGACCTAGTTTATGTGCCAAATATGTCCACATGTCGTGCAATACATATCAAAGCCACCAATCGAGATAGGCAAGCCCCCGATGTCCATCTTTGAACCACACCCTGGGCACCTGTCGGCCATGTTATTCCGTAGAGGAATAGGTTATTCAAGCAATCTATGTTTAACTCACGCTTCCCTAAAGCGCTTCCACATTTCTCTTAGAGGGAAGGCCATCTCACTTGCACCTAAAAGTAGGGCCAATCCAATAGTCGCAAGTAGTAATTCGACAAATCCAGCTAGATAGATTTCAGGCTCAATAGTGACCAATTGTTGGTCAAGAGTGGAGCCATCCCTTCCAGCGGTTACAAAGCGATATTTACCAGGTTCAAGTACGAATTCTAGACTTCCATCCGGTGAATCAGGACCTCCTGCAATGAAAATAAAATCATCAGAAGTACAAGACGTCAGGCCATTAGAATCAGGAGGGCATTCTTCTTGATATTTCGCATCAACTACCCCGATCCAGCTCCTATCTGGCTCGTCCCATTCCAACTTCATACTTATTTCCAGTAGCATGAATGCAGGAGGGACTTCAAGGTCTTCACCCGTCATTCCAACAGGGCAACCAACTGAATCATCAGTACAAGGTACGATAGGTACATCGGTACGCGAATTTTCCACATTTATCCCAATTAGACTGCCTATGACCATCAATATGCAGAGGCCACCCACAAGACCAGGAAGTATCGACAATATTCTGACCATATTCATACGAATCTCTCCCTATGCCCCTCCGGACATCAGCTGTAAGAATATCAGCAGAATTGCAATTCCGGGAAACAAGTATAACATTATCGTCAGCCTTTTTCTGGAAGATTCTCTCTTCTTGTTATTCTCGATACAAGCCTCGTCATCACAAACCGCAGGATCTGTCTCCAGAGAAATAGGTTTCCAACACACAACACAATGCCTGTGAGGTTTGATATCTAACGACTTATTCGTACTTCTACGTCTTTCAGTTTGCCTTCTTTTATTTGCCGCCTCTCTCGCTTCCTTTGCTGTTCTCATGCCAGCATTGGCAATTCTATCGGCCCTGCCCAAGATTTATTCCCTCCTTACTTCTGTTCCTTTAAAATCTCCACCAACGATTGCTTCTCTAATGAGATCCACATTCCTTCCATCTAGAATATTCAAAATTAGCCCAGACTCAGAGGCATCAATAGCTCCAATCGGGTCTACTATTTGCGAAGATCCAGCCCTTATGTGTTCAGAAGAGCCTATTATCTCCAGTAATTGGTCATGAGTCAGGGAATCATATGGAACAGCATCTGGATTCGATTTCGGATCACTGTCGAAAACCTTCGGTACATTGGTTGCTATTATGCACTTATCGGCACCGGAAGATATTGCAAACCGTATTGCAACTGCATCAGTGGTGTGTCCGGGATTAGTCCCTCCCATTACGACTACTTGACGAGTTTCAAGGAGAAGAACCGCTTCATCAATACTCTTAGGAATCGTACCAGAAACAGGAATTCCAGAATCTGATAGCGACTCCCTGACAATAGTGGCATTCAGTCTAGTTGCCGCTATGCCTATTTTATCTAAGTGCGACTCATCTGTAATCATAGGCCTAGCTAGCTCGATACCCTCCCTAGCAGGCGCGCCACCTCCGACCACAATACCGATCCTGTCATCCATAGAGGCCCTGTCCCGGATTACCGATACTAGCCCCTTTAGCCAGCTATGTCTTTCCTCAATCTCGGGGCGAAGCAGACTCCCTCCGAGTGCGACAATCACGGTCGTCATTGACCATCGAGTTAGGACGCCCCTTTCAATTCCTTTCCCCTAGCTGAGTCTAAGGGTTGAAATGCTGCCCCTCCGGCCTTTATGTGGGGGTAGTGCCATATCCGACGAGATTGAGGTCCAACAGAGAAGATTACGCCTCAAGAAGGCAGTAGAGGACTTGTCTACGATGAAGGGAATGGGTACCGAGTTAGTTTCAGTTGTTGTCCCTCCCGATCGGATGATAAGCGATGTTAGACATCAACTTTCGAACGAAGCTGGTCAAGCAGCAAATATCAAGTCAAAGTTGACTAGGAAGCACGTTTCCGACGCTATCGAATCAGCAATAGCTAGCTTAAATCGATACAAGACCCCCGGAGAAAGAGGAATGGCATTATTCGTAGGACATGTTATTGTTGGGAATAATAAAACTAGGTTAATGTCCATAGTCATCGATGACCCTCCTGAGGCTTTTACTTCGTATAGGTATAGATGTGGGTCTACATTCGAGATTAGTCAGCTCGAGGAGATGCTAATTGACAGGACTGCATACGGCCTCTTCGTCATAGACCGGTCAGAAGCAGCGTATGGTCTCGCTAGCGGAAAAAGATTACACTGTCAAGAGCATGTGACCTCATTAGTCCCTTCAAAGCATGGCAGAGGGGGACAGTCTGCACAGAGATTCGAGAGATTAATCGAAGAGGCGGCAGATAAATTCTTTAAGAAATCAGCAGAAAGGGCATCATCATATTGGCTCCCAATGATAGAAAATTTACAGGGCATAATAATAGGAGGCCCCGGAGCAACCAAAGATTACGTAGTAAAAAATGATTATTTTCACCATGAGATAAAGAAATTAATCAGGGAACCTTTCTTCGATGTAGGCTACTCCAATGAAAGTGGCCTAAGAGAATTGGTCCAACGAGCGGGAGGCCTTATGGACCAAATAGAATTAGATACAGAGAGAAAACTTGTTGATAGATTTTTGAGAGAAGTAATGCAAGCTCACCCGAAGGCCACATATGGTGAGATGATGATTAGAAGTGCACTCGACCAAGGCGCAGTTGAGAGGCTATTACTGTCAGAAAATGTTAGAAAAAGGAGAGTAATGTGGGTTTGTAGACAATGTAAGTCCGAATGGGAAGGTACTCAAAGCAGGAGATCAGAGATTCCAGTATGTGCCAAATGCTCATCTGAAGATGTTGTGGAGGATTCAGATAGATCCATGGATTTGATTGATGAATTGACCCAGTTGGCAGGTCATACCTCAGCCTCTGTCACCCTGATTTCTATGGATACGGAAGAGGGCGCTACCTTATTCGATGCATTTGGCGGTATTGCTGCACTTTTGAGGTATCCAATTTCTTGAGGTGTAATATGAGGGATCTAATAGAAGACTGCGCTCCTTTGATTTACGATTGTATCGCTGAATTGGGCATCTCTGAACAAGATATCTCTAATTTAATAGGCCCTTCTACTGTTGGCACTATGGCTGATGTTGCGATCCCATGTCATTCTTTATCCAGAGTGCTAAAGAAATCCCCGGTCGACATTTCAGAGGAGATATCTACAGCGATCGCTCCTAAATTACACGGTCTGGCCCTAACATCTTCCATGAATGGTTTTGTTAATCTGAAGGCCCATCCTAAATGGTTAGCAAACAAAACCAATGAACTCTTATCTGACAAAATGATCGGTGTAAAGAAGGATGAACCGAGAAAAATTGTCGTTGACTATTCAGCACCTAACGTGGCTAAAGAGATGCATGTTGGCCATTTAAGATCAACCGTAATCGGCGATGCAATAGTTCGAATGCTACTTTTCAAGGGCCATGAAGTTCTTAGGGAGAATCATATTGGGGATTGGGGTACCCCATTTGGAATGCTAATAGAGCATCTAATAGACCTAGGAGAGGATAGCTTCACATCAGCAAAGGGAATCTCAGATTTTGACCAGTTCTACAAAGAGGCCAGAGTAAAGTTTGATGGGAATGACAAGTTCGCGGAGAGGTCCAGGTCTAGAGTTGTCCTATTACAAGGCGAGGATTCGGATACACTTAGACTTTGGAAGGTTCTGGTTGATGTATCAACTGGGTATTTCAATGAAGTTTACGGGATGCTGGAAGTACTTCTCGATGATGGGGATATCATGGGCGAATCTGCTTACAGGCACCTTCTGCAGACCGTCGTTGAAAGATTACATGAATCAGGAATGCTAGAAGATAGCGAGGGAGCTAGCGTAGTCTATTTGGGGGGCAAGTGGGTAAATAGGGAGGGAGACCCTTTCCCAGTTATCATTAGGAAAGGCGATGGTGGTTTCAATTACTCTACCTCTGATCTGGCCTGTATCATTGACAGGGTGGAAAGGATTTCATGTGACGAACTAATTTATGTCGTGGGAACTCCACAGAAACAACATTTTGAGATGGTTTTCGAAGTTGCATCAAGGGCTGGATTCATGGATGAGAGACATACGGCCAAGCACATAAACTTTGGATCCGTACTCGATTCGAATGGGCAGATGCTCAAAAGTAGGGAGGGACAATCGGTAAAACTCGTTGATCTATTGAAGGAATCAATCAAAAGGGCAGATAATGCCATTTCTGAGAAGAATCCAAGACTTACAGGAAAAGATAAGGATAGGATCTCGAAGATCATAGGCATAGGCGCTGTAAAATATGCCGATCTCTCCACTGACAGAACTAAAGATTACGTCTTTGACTGGGATAAGATGCTCTCCTTTGAGGGAAATACTGCCCCTTATCTCCAGTATTCTCATGCAAGGATATCACGTATATTTTCTCTTTCCCCTGTCAGTCGTAACTCGCTGACAAATTCCCCCATAGAGCTAATCACCCAAGAAGAAGAGTCACTAGCGAGATGTATCGTTAATTTTGCTGAATCATTCGATAATTCAATTTCTAGTATGCTCCCGCATAAACTTTGCACACATATCCATGCAACCTCATCCGCATTTGCAACATTCTACGAGGCCTGTCCTATACTAAAGGTTGAAGACAAGGATATAATGAAAAGTAGGTTGGCGTTATGTGATTTGACAGCTAGAGTCATATCAACCGGATTGGAACTCTTGGGCATTCAATCGCCTGAAATAATGTAACTGCAGTGGATGAGTCTTCCCAGTAAGTAAAAATGAATCACTCACAAAGCTGAAGCAAAGTCTACCACTGAATCGTAATCTGGCTCAACTCCAGGATTCTCCGCGTCCCAGCGATATCTTACTATTCCATCTCCATCTATCACTATGACTACCCTGTCAGCACTAACATAGCCTTCAATTCCGCCCAGGCCGACAAATGATGCATCATAGCTTTTTACGACCTTTCTATCTACATCAGATAGTAACGGAAACCCAAGATTATATTTCTGTGAAAATGCATTGTTGGCCCAGGGGGAGTCGACACTTATTCCAAGAACGTTAACATCGGCATTGTTCAACTTCGCGAAATTATCCTGAAAGGCGCACATTTCCTTGTCACAAACTCCTGTAAAAGCACCGGGGTAGAAAGCCAAAATTACTTTCTTACCTTCGTAATCTGACAGGCTAACATCACTCTTGTCAATTGTTTTCAATGTGAAGGCAGGGGCGGTATCTCCTATTTTGGCCATAGTTGACCCGACAATCCACAGCGTATATCGGTTTCGTTTTACTGGATTTCAGATAGTAATAATTAGATGGAATAAATACAGTAAAATATCCAGTCTAAATTCGTTATTTTACATCACTTCTCGATGCCTTCTAGACTCTTTCCCCGTATGAAAGATACCTGATGAAAGACCCTAATATTATTCCAGAGACTGCCAAGCTTTCCTCATTGAATCGTTCCATAGTATCCAGATATGTGTGGTATTCACTTGAACCAGAGCCATAGCACACTAGGGCCTTACCATATTCCATGCCATCATCTGGCTGATTATCAATCTCATAAACGAAGGGTGCATGATCTGAGTTATACGGCATAGCAGTAGATGGGATATCATTCACATTTACACTATATTTAGATGACAAGTCTGCATGAACGTCAGAAAACTTCACTGTGATCCCCCTGACTATCTTCGTATCCGTGGGACTATTTCCATAGATAGTCAGGCCATTATTCCTTTCCAAGTCTACATGATTCATATCTAGGTTAATATTCAAACGCAAGTTTTCTGAGAGCATATTACGATACTTATCGACCCATTCCTTAGACCCCCAGAGACCTTCCTCTTCCCCTCCCCATGTACAGAAATAAATCGTATATTCAGGCTCTCCTAGCCTAGATTCAAGTATCGAAAATTGCCTGGCAATTTCCTGTAATGTTGCCACCCCTGAACTATCATCAACTGCTCCTTGTCCATTGTAAACGGTATCATGATGAGCACCCAGAACTATAATTGAATCAGTTTTTCCCTCGATAATTCCACACGGGACATGTATAGTCGAAACAGCCTGGTTATTCACATCTATCCTCATCTGGATTCGACCATCTCCATTGATGACACTTTCAGATATTGTGGTGCCCACGCTCTTTGAGACCATTATGAATCCAAATGAGTCTGGAATGAAATCAAACCTCGTCAGATCTATGCCCTTGAAGTAAGGTACACAGTCATCCATCACCAACTCGTTACAATTAGTCAAGGAGTTAACGGTAATCATTGAATTAACATCGTTAGCTAAGGCCCTCTCCAACAAATCAGTATTCCCACCAGTCCCTATTTCTATCCAGACCATGGCAATTTTACTAGCAGCCAAGGACCAATCAGAGTCTTCGCTACCATTTCCTAGATCAATAATCTCAGCGTTTTCAGTATGGAAAATATCTACTGACCCGCTGTATCCTTGGATTACATAGTCCTCTCTATGGGTGAATTGAGTTATCTCCCTGTTTGCATCAGCGGCTGAGCAGGGGGTCGGTCCTCCGAAAATATTCCCGATATCTCCTGGGACACATATGGATAAATCCGGTTCTTCTCCAATTTCAAACATATTAACATCAAACTCATCCATCGTAGATGGTATTCCCATGGATGTAAAATTACTTTTAATTGCATTAGCCGTATTCTCCTCTTCTACGGTTCCGGACATTCTCCCTTCCCACTCAGGATGTCCTAAATCAACCAGTGTCTGAGCGAATTCTCTGGTCTTGCCAGTGTCAAAATCAATGAGTACATATTCTGGTTCGCCTTGAACAAAATCTAGTATTTCATCACCATATATCACAACTCCGCCTGATCCACCAACAATTAGTATCGAAATCACCATTAGTGTTGAAAATGGTAAATCTTTAATCCTATTTAGTAATCTTCTAAATCCCTTGTTCTCAGATGGCAAATCTACAATTTCAGCCGGAAAAACAGAATTTTCTTCCAGCCTCCTAACTAGCTCCTCCTTTCTCCCCGAAACAGGGATCCCTCTTTCTCTGAGAATATCTTTAAGTTCGGATACCGATAAATCGGACCATCCAGATGATTTGCCCATAGTTGCCTTAATTCACACCGACTATTGAACCCATTTGGGAGATTATCTCAAATAAATCGGTTATTCCAGTTTTACTTCTTCACCAGTCCATCTCTTACCGAGAGTGTGTGACACGCCCATCTGATCCAAAATTCTAGCTACGACGAAGTCAATTAAGTCTCCAATTGTCTCTGGCGAGTTATAGAATCCAGGATTCGCCGGTAATATCACAACCCCCCATGAAGACATCTTTGCCATAGCTTCTAAGTGAGGTGTGGGTGTTGGCGTTTCCCTTGGTACTATGATTAGCTTCCTCCTCTCCTTGATTGCGACAATGGCGCTTCTAGTTGACAAATTATCAGATATTCCTGCTCCAATCTTTCCAATGGTTGTCCCACTCGCCGGACAGATTACATAAGCGTCATACAATGCTGAACCAGAAGCCGGCCTAGCGGCAAGATTGGCGTTATTGTGAATGGAGACGCCCTCAATTTCATTCAGATCTTTGGCCCCTATGCCACATTCAAGTCTGAGATTGATTTCTCCAGCTTTACTCACTATGAGATCAATTTCCCATCCGGCCATACTTAATTGCTCAACTAACCTAACTCCATATTGAGCACCTGAGGCCCCGGTTATTGCTACCACTGCGCTGGGCATGGTGGGTCGTCAATGCTACATGCCTTGAATGGTTGCCTAACTCCCTATGATTGATTTTAGCGATTCTGAGAGATATTCAAACTCCTCTTTTGTATTGTATATATGAGCTGAAATCCTGATATATTTTACACCGTGAATAGGCCATGCGATAATAGGTACTTGAATCCTGTACTGATCATAGAGTAAATTGTGAGTGGGCTCTCCATCTGGAGGAGAGGGGAGAACTTTGCCTCCTCCGGGGAGTTCAATCGATGACATCGAAGAAATCATAGAATCAGGCGTCGGAGCTGTGGTTTCTAGAGCCTCACATACAAGCTCCCTTCCTTGGAGTATCATCTCCTTGTTCTTCCTCATTATCTCTTCCCAACCTCCTTTAATCTGACTCCCCAAGTACTCAATAGAGAACGGAATACAAAGCCAAGGACTAGGATCCCGTGTACCTGACCAGTCAAATTCAAAACGAAATTTCTCTGCAGCAGGTAAATCACTTGAATAGCCATGTCCTATGCTTAGTGGGCTAATTTTTCCCCTCTTATCTTCTCTAATGTGAAGAAAAGCAGAACCCTTTGGAGTACACATCCACTTATGGCAATTTCCAGTAATATATGCTGGATTCAATTCACTTATGTTTAGAGGAACAATTCCAGGGCCATGAGCGGCATCAACCAGAACATCGACACCCCTATCCTGCAGTAGATATACTAGGCTCTCAAATGGCATCCTTACACCAGTAGGACTGGAAACAGTATCTATCATTGCCAATACTGTTCTGCTGGTAACTGCAGACAAGATTGGCTCAATGATTTCTGAATCATCATCCACTCTAAATGGAACATGTACAATTACTGTTCTCGCACCAGATCTTCCAGTGACGAAATCAATGGCATTTTTGCAAGCTTGATATGCGTGATCTGGAACGATAATCTCATCTCCCGGTGAAAGTTTTAGAGATTTTAGTACAGTATTTACTCCCATTGTCGCATTGGTAACGAAGACCATCCCTTCTGGATCCGCATTAAGAAATCTGGATAGCTCAAAAATGGACGCATTCCATAGATTTTTCATCCTCCGCTCCACAAAATATACTGGGTCTTTCTCCATATCATTCCTAATCCTATCCTGTTCCTCACGAACAGCAATGGGGGCCGCACCAAATGATCCATGATTCAGAAAGACTGTTTCAGGGTCTAATCCCCATAACTCAGCAAACGGGCCTTTCTCTGGAATCATCCTAAGTCCACACATCCTCGTCCACATCGTATCTAGGAACTCTCCCCAGAATTTTTTGGCATGTCTCAACCAATGCATCCTCAATTCTTTTGACATCAATTTTGTTGCCTGCGCTATCGTAACAATATCCAAGTTTGTGCAGACAAGTATGAGTTCCTTCCTGCATGCCACAACCAGATACCTTCTCAACCCTGGAACCCGGTGTATTCACGTTTATTGACATCCCATGCCTACTGACCCACCTAAAGAAAGAAAGACCAATGGAGCAAATTTTGTGTCCATCAACCCACACTCCCTGCATCGCTTTGTCTTTGTATGAATCAATGCCACATACCTCGAAAGCCGATATTGCCCAATCCTCCAGTAGAGATATTACTGTTCGGACACTTTGGAATTCCCCTTCCCACTTAATTATTGGATAGACAACTAGTTGCCCAGGCCCATGCCATGTTGCCCCTCCTCCTCTATCTGTTTCAAATATCTGATAATCTTCAAACTGCACTCCATCCCTGACTGCCTTGGGCCCCAAGGTAACAACTTCTGGATGAATGACGAAAATTAGAGTATCTTCAATTTCATTCTCGATTCTTCTTTCCTGTAATTTTTTCATCTTCTCGAAAACTGTAGAATACTTCTCTACTCCCAGCCGGAGTATCTTTATGTCCGACAAGAATCCACCTCATGCTGAATGGATAGCGTGTCCTAGAGACTTTAGAACGCTCTCATGGAAGGCCTCTGTCATTGTCGGATGAGCATGGACTGTATCGGCAATATCCTCTAAGAGGGCACCCATCTCAAGAGCTAGTACAAACTCTCCATGGAGTTCTGCTACATGACTGCCTACTGCCTGTATTCCTAGGATAACATGATCAGAATCCCTAGCTACAACTCTGATGAATCCGCCTGTTTTCTCAGCTTCAAGAGTTAGGGCCCTACCATTCGCAGCAAGTGGAAATTTCCCAACAATTATTTCCTCGCCCCTTTCTCTGGCCTCATCAGGCATCAAACCCACAGAAACTATCTCTGGTTCGGTAAAGACGATTGCAGGGATGGCAACTTTGTCAAATTCCCTATCTAAACCAGAAATAATCTCAGCTACCATCTCTCCCTGTGAACTAGCCTTATGCGCCAGCATTGGCTCCCCAGCAACATCACCGATAGCGAAAACACCCGGGATGTTTGTCCTGCATTGTCTGTCAATTCTGATGAATCGTCCGGAGTGATCCATCCTTACTCCCATCGTCTCTAATCCCCAATCCTTGGTATTGGGCCTCCTTCCAACAGTTACCAATACCTTGTCAACCTTAATTGATTGAAGCTCGCCATCCTTCTCGAACGATAGCTCTACTTTCCTAGAGGCGCCTCTACCCTTGACCTCTGCACCCTTCGCCAGAGAGTTAGTATGGATAGAGACTCCATGCTTCTTCAGCCATATCTCCAGAGGCCTTCGGAGCTCCTTGTCAAATATTCCTAGTATACTGTCCATTCCCTCTATTACCGTTACCTCTGATCCTAGTTTAGAAAGTGCGCAACCGAGCTCCAATCCAATATAGCCCCCTCCAACTATAGCAACCTTTGCGGGCAATGAATCTAACTCAAGAGCCCCCGTAGAAGAGAGTACGAATTCTTCATCACAAGGCATGAAAGGAAGGTCTATATGGCCAGATCCAGTTGCTATGATGACATTTTCTGCCTCAATTTCTACATCCCCTTCTGACGTTTTAACATTACACCTCTTAGGGCCAGTAAAAGTCGCCCATCCTTTTACTAAGTCTACACCGGCTCCCTTCAACAGAGACTCAACGCCTTTATTCAAACGATCTACAATTGCATCCTTCCAAGAAATTAGAGATGGCATATCTAGCACTGGTTCAGATGTTATCGAAATTCCCATATGTCCATTCTCAGAACTATGTTTCGAAAGTGACTCAAATCTTTCAGCAGCATGTATCATAGCCTTGCTCGGAATACAACCTCTAATGAGACAGGTCCCACCGGATTTATCTCCTTCTACAACAATGGTATCAAGGCCGAGCTGGCCAGATCTAATTCCAGCTACATAACCGCCAGGGCCAGCGCCAATGATCAAGACTTGACATTTTCTAATTTCGTTCATTACGTCACCTCACATGAATATCATAGCAGGATGCTCAAGCATTCTTTTCAGATGCTGTATCAGATTAGCTCCATCAGCTCCATCGACTACTCTATGATCAAAGGAGCTAGAAAGATTCATGATTCTCCTAACTACTACATTTCCGCTTCTAATAACTGGCATTTCCCTGGCTTTGTGAACTCCCAATATGGCCATCTCTGGGTGGTTAATAATAGGTGTCGCGCCAAGGCCTCCTTCTCTTCCAAGACTGGTAATTGTGAAGGTGGAACCAGTTAAGTCATCAAGACTAGCTGTCCCAGTTCTAGCCGCACCGGAAACACGGATGAGATCACCTGCCGCTTGCCAAATATCCATTGCCTCGACATTCTTGACTACAGGAACGTACAGTCCCCTGTCTGTCTGCGTGGCTATTCCCAAGTTTACGGCTTCATGGCGGTGAACCACTCCTTCATCATCATAGAAATATCCATTACATTCTGGATGTTCTGGCATAATCTTAGCCAAGGCTAGCATAATGAAAGGCAAGTAGGTGAGTTTCGGCTGATCCTCGCCACGACCAGCATTCAGTGTCTGCCTCAATTTTTCAAGCTCAGTAACATCAACCTCCTCAAAATATGAGAAATGAGGGATAGAAAAAGCACTCTTGACCATCTGCTCGGAAATCTTCCTCCTCAGGCCGACAATTTTGATTTCACTAACTCCGCTTCTCTTCGTTGTGTAAGCCACAGGGGGGGCGCCCATTATGCTCCCGCTTCCTGCAACGAAGGCATCAATGTCTGCATGTCTAATTCTTCCAGCCGGGCCGCTTCCATTCAATGATGAAAGATCTATTCCCGACTCTCTGGCCCTTCTTCTAACGGCCGGACTGGCTAGCACTGTTTTGGAGCTAGACACAGGTATCTCAGGAGCCAAAGCTTCAATTGGTTTGGGAATTTCAGGTGGTTGTACCTTAATTTTCTCTGGGATCTTTGCTGGTAATTTCTTCTCTTCAATAGGTTTCTCTTCTTCAGATACTTCAGTCTCAGCCTCTTTAGCATCATTGGAAGTTGCAGTACTAGTTCCATCGGTATCGAATTCTATTAGCACTGACCCAACAGCGACCATATCTCCTACCTCCCCATTAAGAGATAGAACAGTGCCATCAGTTGGGGAAGGAATAGTTACTGTTGCCTTATCAGTCATGACATCAACTATTGGGTCATCCTCAGAAACCGAATCCCCCACAGAAACGTGCCATGTGACTACTTCGCCTTCGACGACTCCTTCTCCAATATCAGGTAGTTTGAAATCATACTTCGCCATGTTAATTCTCCTGTGTTTTCGCTATCGCCGCGGCCACTCTGTCTGGTCCGGGCATGTAATCCCATTCAGTAGTATGGGGGAAAGGAGTGTCCCATCCAGTTACCCTCTCTATTGGGGATTCCAGACTCCAAAAGCATCGTTCCTGAATAGATGCTGCCATTTCAGCTCCGAAACCACTAGTTTTTGGGGCCTCATGAACGATTACGCACCTACCAGTCTTTTGGATCGATTTGACTATCGCCTCTCTATCCCAAGGAACTAGAGTTTGGAGGTCAATGAGGTCGCACGATATCCCACTATTCTTGATTGCTTGCTCGCACACATGAACCATTGCCCCCCAAGAGATTACCGTACATCGGTCTCCCTCCATGGCTAATCTTGCCTCACCCAGGGGAATCGAATAGTAGGATTCAGGGACCTCTGCCTCTGGATGGTCAGACCAAGTTGGCACATTGTGTGGATCTCCGTAGAATGGTCCTCTGTAGCATCTCTTAGGCTCGAAGAAGATCACTGGATCATTATCCTCTATCGCGCTGATCAATAGTCCCTTGGCGTTGTAAGGAGTTGAGCAATAGACGACCTTTAGGCCTGGTGTATGGGTAAACTGAGCTTCAGGAGATTGTGAGTGATGATGACCTCCTCTGATTCCTCCTCCTGCAGGGGTCCTGATAGTTACAGGACACCAGAACTCCCCTCCAGAGCGGTGTCTAACCTTGGCCATCTCGTTAACTATCTGATCATAAGCCGGAAAAATATAATCAGCGAACTGAATCTCAACCACAGGCCTAAGTCCATTAATGCCCATCCCGAAGGCTGTTGCCGCAATTCCTCCCTCTGAAAGAGGTGAGTCAAAGACCCTATGCTTTCCATGTTTCTCTTGCAGGCCATCACAGGTTCTGAATACGCCGCCAAAGTATCCGATATCCTCCCCAAACATTATGACATCATTATCCTTTGATAGCATTGTATCAAGTGCATTATTTACAGATTCTACCATGTTCATATTGGGCATCATGAATCCCTCCATCTCTTCATCTCGTCCCACTGTTCTTCTAGATGCCAAGGAGGATTCTCGTAAACTTCCGTGAAGATTGCATCAGACGATGGATATGGCCCATTGGCCAAATCTCCAAATTTGACAGCTTCTTTGTATGCTGCCATCACCTCAGAATCTATTCTTTCAGAAAGCTTCTGATGATCCTCGTCTGACCATTCACCTATCTCTTTGAGATGGTCTCTAAGACGATTTATTGGGTCTCCTCCAGGCCAAAATGAATGTATATCGGATGGCCTATATCTAGATGGGTCATCGCTACTACTGTGGGCTCCTGCACGATATGTTAGGACCTCTATGTGTGTAGGGCCTAGTCCTGCTGATGCCCTCTCCCTGGCCCAAGCGGTAACAGAATACAGAGCCAAGAAATCGTTTCCGTCAACGCGTATACTGGGAATTCCGTATGGCAGGCCCCTCACTGCGAAATTACCATTTTTACTCGCGAAATTTTTGTGTGTTGATATTGCCCACTGATTATTGACAACGTTCAGAATGACCGGAGCTTGAAAAATACTGGCGAAATTCAGTGCATAATGATAATCCCCTTCGGCACTAGCACCATCTCCGATCCATGTGATAGTGACTTCGTCTAGTCCCTTGTAATCTGAAGCCAAAGCAACCCCAACGGCCTGGCTAAACTGTGTCCCAACAGGACTTGAAACAGAAATGAATCGCCCGTCTCTGTAAGTGTAATGAACGGGCATTTGTCTGCCTTTGACATTGTCCATTTCATTCCCAATGCAATGGCATATCATACTGACCATATCCCTCCCTCTAACGAATTGTGCGCCTGGCTGCCTGTAAGTAGGGAATAACCAGTCTTGCTCTTTCAAGGCCATGGTCTGAGCTATAGCAACCGCCTCCTCTCCGTAAGATCGCATGTAGAATGAGAGCTTTCCAGTTCTCTGCATTTTCATCATCCTGTCATCAAATATACGAAGCCTCATCATATGCTCGAGGCCGGAAAGCATTTCTTCTTTGGAGAGCTTTGGGTCCCAATGTCCTGAGGACTTATTGTCGTGGCCAAGAACCCTAACTAGGCCCTCTGCAAGTGAGGCAGTTTCAGGCGCGCCACAATCGACATCAGGCCTTTTCAAATCCTCTGGCGACCATGGCCATTCGACGAAGCCAGCCTCATCACCTGGCCTATGCGGTGCATCGGGGATATGAAGTGGGTCAGGGCCGGGTTCCTCACTCATGGTAGATTCACTCCCTCAATACTCATATCTTTTGGCCTCCTTTAGCCGGTGAAAACGTAAGGTGACTGACGGCGGAACCAGTTGACTCTCTGGTAACAACTGGTTCCAAGCCAATAGCCTCTTCCCACAGAAGGCCAGCACGATAGCTAGACCTCACTAAGGGGCCGCTGGCAACGGCAGAGAAACCCATCTCCCTGGCTTCCCTGTCCCAATCAGCGAATTGAGAAGGCTCAGGGAATCTATCCACGGGCAAATGGCGCCCACCAGGTTGGAGATACTGTCCTAGAGTGATCATATCAACTTCAGAGGATCTAATCATCTCCATTGCTTCTATCACCTCAGAGTCAGTCTCTCCAATACCCACCATGATACTTGTCTTAGTCTTCAGATCTGGACGTAGGGCCTTGGCCTCTGAGAGAATCTCCAATGATTGTTTGAATGAGGCCCTTCTGTCTCTAACAATCTTATCTAACCTTGGCACACACTCAACATTGTGAGCAAAAACACGAATAGGCAAGCCATTCAGCAGGAGTTTTAAGGATTCTAGGTTACCGTCAAGATCGGAACAGAGTAACTCAATTCCTACATCTGGACATCTATCGTGAACTGCCATTATGCATCTTCTATAGTGACTTGCCCCTCCATCGGATAGATCGTCTCTGTTTACAACTGTAATCACTGCATGATTTATTCCCATATTTTCAATTGCAGTTGCTAAATCTTCTGGCTCATCAGGATTCAATGGAGGCGGGATTTTCGCAGTATTGACGGCACAGAATCTGCAACCCCTTGTACAGACATCTCCGGCAATCATGAAAGTTGCAGTACCCCTTCCCCAGCAGTCATGGATGTTAGGGCACCGAGCCTCAACGCAAACAGTGTTCAGGTCGTTTTCTTTGACGCTGGCCATGGTACTATTGTAAACGGATTGAGACTTCCCAATCGGAAGACTGGTCTTAAACCATTTTGGAAGTCTTTTCCTCTCCCTGGATGCACTAACTTTGCCGCCCCCAGCAAGGGCTCCTGAACAAGAATTCGTAGTAGTTTTAGACGATTCTACGGTCGGTAGTCGCGTCGCCATCATATGTACCGGATAGAGGTACGGAGTTAATCGTTCTCATCGACCCCTTTGGGGTCGTCCAATACAACCCGTAATAGGAGTGAAACTCTTCCGGGGACTATGGACGCGGCTGTCATACTTGTCACAGGAGGAGCAGTAAGGATTGGAAGAGAGATATGTCTGCACCTCTCTAATTGTGGATACACTGTTGCTATACACTACAATTCTTCGGAAGATGAGGCGTCCGATTTAGTAGATATTATCAATTCCAGAGGTGGCAGGTCCGCTTGCTTTTCTGGCAACTTATTGGATCAATTCATGCCGGCCAGATTATTTGAAGAAATAAAACAAGAACTGGGCCCTGTATCTGGAGTTGTCAATAATGCTTCACTGTTCAACTTTGATGACATATCCAATGTTTCATTAGAATCTTGGAATCGTCACATGCATGTCAACGCCCTATCGCCCACTCTACTTATCTCAGAGCTAAGCCGAAATCTTCCTGAAGGCAAGGTCGGTTCGGTGGTCAACATTCTGGACCAGAAGATTTCCCAGCCAAACCCAGATTATTTGTCTTACACTGCCTCACGTTTTGCCATGGCTGGGTTGACCGAAACACTCGCTAGAGGATTGGCCCCCTCAATCAGGGTAAATGCAGTGGCTCCCGGCCATACTCTACCAAGTCCGGAACAAACAATCGAGGGCTTTGAGAAGGCACAATCCCAGTCCCCGTTGCAATCTGGTCCCACGGCAACTGACATTGCGGAGGCCGTGGTCTACCTTTTATCGGCCAAGTCAGTAACTGGTCAGATAATTTATGCAGATTCTGGTGAACGATTCCTATCTAGAAGTAGAGACGTCGTCTTCGAGACGGAGGAATGAAATGGACCAGCATTCTGACGGAACGAGTCGTTCTACTATTGAGCAAGTGTCAGGAAAGACAGTGATTTTCCTAAGGGAACTACTAAGAGAAGTCGAAATCGGAATTCATGCACATGAGATGGGCAACCCACAAAGGTTACGTTTTGATATCGAGGTAGTGATACTCGGATCAGAACCTCCCAAATCCGATAGAATTGGCGATGTGGTGAATTATGAGTATTTATTAGAATCAATTGAGGATTCGATCGATGGAACAAGACTGTCACTACTCGAGTCCTTATGCTCAAGAATATTGGACAAGCTAATGATCCCGGTACAGGTTACTGAGGCCTCTGTAAAAATCACCAAGATGGATATTCTTGAAGGCGATGCGAAATTCGGCTGTCAGATGTCCAGGAAAAGATGATGGTGCAGAGGGCAGGATTTGAACCTGCGAAGCACTACGCACCGGAGCTTAAGTCCGGCCCCTTTGACCAGCTCGGGTACCTCTGCAGGTTGCTAGGAAGGGGTCATACTCCTTGAATCGAGCGCTTCAAAGTCTCAGAATGAGGCATATTGCCGACCCCCATAATTGACGTAAAGTGGTACAAGGCGCACGAACGCTTTAACGCCACTTGTATGGGCGGTTAATCGTGCAAGGGAGGAGTACAGCGAACTACGTTCGTAATAGCAGGGCTATGGCACTGGCTCTTTGCCTGGTCCTTATTGTTCCATATGGGGCTTCTACAGTTTCTGATAATGAGCTAAATGAAATCACTGATTTCAGCGCTTCGAGCGATGTTCAAATGAATCTTTACACGATGTACATCGCATCTCAGAATTCGTCTGCAGGAGGAGATGGATACATCACCACGCAAGTTCCTGAGTCTGGGGGGCAGGAGTCAATGAGTGCATTGAGCAGTAGCATTGAATTCAAGACTAGTCCGATGCTCTCCAGTCTTGAGATAGCAGGTAGGCCTAACCACGGTTCGGGTTCTGGCTCATATTATCTTCCAATTGGGATATTTCTGAGGTCTACTGGCCCTGATACTGCTACTGTTGACTGGACCCTAACTCTGAAGGCGTCTGGATCTCAGGTTGGATCGGCATCTTGGTCATCAGAAGCTTGCAATCCAGGATTAACTCAAAGCTGTAGCTTCGATCATGAGACATTTGAGATTGATATTGGAAGCGATGAGACATTCACAATAGACAAGGATGAACGTATGGAGCTAATAATCGATGCCGACATGTCCGGTTGTGATAGTGGAGGTGGAAGTCCATGGGGCGGTTCATCAAGCTGTGAGGCAGAAGTGGCATGGAACGAAATTGATGGCGATGAGAGATTCAGCACTCTGGAAATTGAGGCCAATGCGATTGCTAACAGCTTGGTTCTGCTACAAAGAGAGGGGGCGGAGTTGGCTGAAGGTGCTGAGCTTGATTGGTATCCTAACGACATCCTGTCAGAGAGAGTTATGCAATTCTCATTCGATGTCAAAAGTAGCTTCGGGAGATATGACGTTGATTCGGTGAGGTTGTTGATGAGAGACCCCAATGGAGTTTACAGAATCGATCATGTTATTGATGAGGATGATGAGGATATTGAAGACACCAGCCAAGGCATTTTTGGAGAGTATCTCTGGTCATACCCAAGTGGAATCCCTTCAGGCGAATACTCTGTAGAGCTCGAAGTATCTGACATACAGGGAAACAGCGTAATTGTCGAGCATGAACCTGTAAACATGGAACAGTGGGGGGTTGCACTAAATCACCGGCAAGATAGGTCAACCGAATACATAGCCCCCGAACAAGCAACTCCTATCTCTCTTCAGATGGTACACAGGGGAGACTCAACTAAGTCAATGGATGTAGAGCTAGAAGTATTGACAAATTTCCCTAGTTCTTGGCTCATAGAATTCGACTCCCCCGGAGGTTACACTCTAAACTCTGGAGGAGACATACTCAACCCAATTCTTAGCTTAACAGCTCCTGAAGACCTAACTGGCGCCCCAAGCTCGATTGATATCAGGGCCGTAGCTGAGGCTGAGGTAGATGGGGTTTTGCAGGTAGTGCATCAAGATACATTACAATTAGACCTGAAGAAGATGGATGTTTTCCAGCCCCCCCAAGTTTCAATTTGGTCAGAAGACCATGATGTCGCAGTGGCCAATTCTTCAAGACCAGACGACTTCGAAGCTTCTGCAAACAGCTATATCGACTATGATCAGTTCACTCCCTTCCTGATGGAGATTTTCAATACAGGCTTTGATGCTGATGAGTTCAAGATTGACGTACTTCAAAGGGCCAAGGCCATTATTCAGGTATATGATAATGACACCGGGGAGAGAATTTTAGAAGATGATGGAGACGGGACCTTCCACACAGCTCTCCTTGACAGGCATGAGACACAAACTCTCAGGATCTTGGTAAAACCTTCATCTGATAGACTGGATCCTGATATAGGCATTGTCGAATTAGAAGTTGTGAGTACCGGGCAGAGTAACCTTTCATCTACAATCGATTTCACAATTCAGAGAACATTTGGAATCAGAGCAGAGGTTTCCTATGACTGTGATGGCTCCCCACTTGGGCACATTACAGTATCTCTGTGTTCTCCCGGTTCTGGAAATGCTGAAGTCTCTCTGAGGGCTAAAATTACGAACACAATGACATCAGGAGAATCGGCTACATGGTGGAGAATTCAGAATCCTGCTTCACTAGAGGAAAATAAAGATAGAAATGCGGCCTATGGGCAGTGGCAGTTCAGAATAGAGGATAACTCAGGGAATGCTGTTCCAAGGGTTTCTCTGGCACCTGGTGACGAGACCGAGGTGTTTGTGACCATCACCCTTACTAGCCAGGTTGAGTTTGGAAATCACACAGTATACCTCAGGGTCATTGAGGACACCCCAGATGAAGACCCAAGATATTTCGATCTCCCTATGGTCTTCGAAATAGACTCCGATGAGCCAACACTGGAAATTGTACAGGTTTCACCTAATAGACTATTATCCCCGGGAGATACAGTAGAGATTCAGATGAAAGTCAAGAATCTAGGTAACAGTCCACTTACAATTCTTCTTGAAGCCGAATCTGACTCCTCTTCATGGAGCGTTGAGATTGATGGCCCCTCGGGATCAGTGCTGGTTGTTCTGGAGGCCTTTGATGAGGTTACATTCATTCTAGAGGTCTCCGTTCCTGAGTCTTCCAATAATGGGGATTCTTCCGATATAATGGTCAGTGCAACACCGTTTGATACGGAACAAAGCTGGCCTGACGATTCCACTGCAAAGGCGACGGTTGTAATGACTATTGGCATTGACTCATTGATAGAACGTTTCGTGAATGAATTCACTCATCCAAGACTGTCGACATATGTGGTTGGAATCATCGCAATTATGCTTCTAATCGCCGGCACTCAATCAGCATTGAATCGTAGAAGATGGAAGTCTCACATGGCCTATCTGGATGCTATGTCAGATGACTCGGAAGAGGACATCGAAGATGTTGATGACATACCCGAACCGGTGGTTTCTCTGGAAGATGAGGATGAAGATGAGGAAGATGTTTACAACGATGACGACATTGAACTAGTCTAATAGTTTGAGGCAACGTCCGAACGACGCTCCATTCCTCTTAAGAGCCCTACTTTCCGCCCTAGGTAAGAGGTGAGTAGCGTGGGCTCTATTGTGAATCTTGCAAAAGATGCGGTGTCAGCCAGAAAACATCGCTCAGCAATTACGTTCTCGCTCTTATTGCTACTTTCTTCTTACTCAGCTTTGGAGTTCAGTGCTTGGGAGGCTCTGGCATCCTCTGATCAGGATGGAGATGGACTCTCGTATGGTCTCGAATTCTACATCAATACACAACCACAAGACTGGGACTCAGATAATGACGGACTTCCAGACGGTTGGGAGTGGCAATATGGACTAAATCCTCTATCACAAAACGGGGATAACGGATCTACTGGAGATCCAGATGGAGATGCATTCACCAATCTAAATGAGTATCAGTACTCTATCCCATCTGGGTGGGATTTGCCATCTACCCCAAATGTCCTGGATAATGGGGTATGGTGGAATGGTACCGTCCCAGTCAGAGATTGGGATGAGGAAAGTGCAATGCAACTTATTCAGGGTCTAAATTCTGATGGTGCGGATGAAGACCCCAGAGGAAATATTTGCTTCAACACCTTTGATGACGATAAAGACGGAATGGTGGATAACTTCGATGGTGATGGCGATGGTGATGCTGACTGCTCTAGTAATGATGATGATGGCGATGGTATCGCTGACGAGGATCCTGACGGATGGGATACTGATGGAGATGGGATGCCAGACGGATGGGAAGCCGCTAATGGGTTAGATCCAACATCTAACAGTAATATGGATGGTACATTCGGAGATCCAGACGGCGATGGACTAATCAATTTGAAAGAATATGTCAATCCGGCATGGGGGACTAGAAATGGCTCTACGACTCCTCCTACCCAGTATTTCAGACCCGGTCCACTAGCTATGACTGCTACTGAATCGCCCTGTAATCCGGTATTATCACTAGGGCCGGGGGGATGTCAATTTCTAACTGCCGAGGTAGATGGTATTACCTCCACCGACCCGCAGTCAAACGATACAGATGGAGACGGACTTAATGACTCGTATGAGGCACTAATTCTCTTAACAGATCCTACCTCTGTAGATACCGACTCTGATGGCATAGAAGATGGAGTCGAGGTTAATGGCCAGTATGGGGACCCCCCGCAAGCTAGTGATCCCAGAAATAACAACACAGACGGGGATCAATTCGATGATGGAGAGGAGGACCTGAATGGTAATGGCATTATGGACATGAACGAAACTGATCCAACTAGGATAGAGGATGCAGGGGACTTTGATGGGGATGGTATTCAGAATTGGGAGGAGAATATGACATGCACACTTTGGAACGTCTTCGATACAGATGGCGGAGGGGTATCTGACGGTGACGAGATTCTACCTTTCCACAATTCTGATCCCTGCTTATCAGAACAGGAACTTACTCTCCAAATAGTTGGCTGGGATGCAGTCACATCCTCTCTAACCCTCAACTCGACTTCTGAATTAGACCAATCGCCCCTTGATTGGAGACAGACAGATTCTCCAATGGCGTATTATGTTCAATCCAATGGGACGTTAGTAGAGTTCAGATATGAAAGTATAGATTCAGATGTACTAAGAAGCGTTAATGTAGATCTTCCAGCTAACACCTCTACTGTCCTCTTTACAAATTTCTCGTGGTGTTGGAATGCCACCATAGGGGCAGTTAATGATCCAATTTGTGATGATGACTACTCCGATTCAGATGGCGATGGTCTTGCCGACTGGGAAGAGTACCTGTCCACATGGGGATTTCCCACCAACCCAAATCTTATGGATACTGATTCCGATGGAGTAGACGATTTAGATGAAATCCTGAATGGTACTGACCCCCTGAATCCATGTGAAAATTTACTTGACTCAGATGGGGACGGATTGAATAACTACTTCGAAAATACAACAGGCTGCGTAGTTGTTTTTCCTGGGATGGGGGGCAACTTCACTAACGATACTTACTTCACCCTCTGGAATTTGTCAGATACCGATAATGGAGGAGTGACAGATTTCCAAGAGTATATCGATGGTACTAATCCTCAAGATAATCCCAATGATGATAGAAATCCGGTCGACACTGATGGAGATGGAATCCCAGATACAATCGAAAACTCTACTGGAACTGATTGGAGAGATCCTGATACTGACGGAGGGGGTATCCCAGACGGACAGGAATGTACCTCTGACTACTGGGATGGCCAGTGCGAAGACTCTCCAAACAATCCTTGGGACCCATCAGATGATATTTCTCCTAATTCCATATACCTGTATGCTACAAATCAATCATCCATCTTAAACCCCGATAATACAATTTACTGGAGATGGCATACCTACGATCAATACACAGGAGTATCTTGGGGCGTGAATACCTCCCTTGCGGGAAATACTGAAATGGAACCCGGATTTTCTACCACACAAGGAGTCTCAGACCAACAATTCTGGGACAATTCAACCCTTATGGGCTGGGAGATTGGTTATCGAGGACCGGGAGTGGCTGACATCGGAGAGGAGCTGATCCTTCCCCACAATACAGTAAATTTCACCGGCTGGACAGACCCAACTGCTGGGCTTAATTTTTCTAACTTCACAAGGGACGTAATTGTGGACGGTTCTTCGATTGATACGATGTTTATCACTACTCCACAAGTAAACATCACTCAGGCAATTAGAGACAACTCTACTGTGTTCACGGGATCAGACTATGCCACCGATCTTCCTCGATTCTTTACGGCAAGGGGCAATATGAATGAATTCGTCTCCGAAATAACACAAACGATAATTAACGAATCTGGAGCATTATCAGCTTGGGATAAAGTATCAGCCATAGGCGACTTCATCTCAGATGGCAATGACACGATTTCATTCCTGAGAAACAACAATGGAACCAATGTTCCATCTGGCCTAGAGGAAGAGTCGGACATGGCATATTGGATTCTAAACAATTCATTTGAGGGAAGCTGTGACCAATTCACTTCGCTATTTGCCGTAATGCTAAGAACTGCTGATATCCCTGTTCGGAAGGTAACTGGATTCTCTGGAGGCTATTGGAATGGTGAAGCTTTCGAGGTCTATGGCAAAGACTTCTCCTCATGGGTAGAGGTTCACTTACAAACCAATCAAAATCTTGGAAATGCAGATTTGGGGTGGATTCCATTTGAGGCCTGCCCTGCGATGTCACTCGTCGAAGTAACAAACGAGTCCTGGGGCCCACTATGGTTGGACAGAGACCTATCTGGTGAGTCGATATGGATGAACGGCACTCTTAGGTTCACAGATAATCAGACATCTGTTGCAGGAGTCGGCGTTGAGATTTATCTCGTCGAGTCAAATATGACTGACCAAATACCAGGTTTGGCGGCAGTCTCCCAGCATCTAGTAGGAACGGCCGTAACTGACTCCAATGGCTCATTCAATATCACGGGAATGCCATCTGAAGCAGTTAATCCAGGTAATTCCTCATTGGTTATTATGACCAAGACACTCGATTATGTAGGCTCGCAAGGTATTTTCTCAGGATGGAACGTAAACGTTACCGATGATATCACACTGACTGTAAGTGAGCCTCAACCACTTACAGAACCAAAAATAGGAATAGGTGTTAATACCACTGTCACTGGTTCGGTTTCCCTCGAAAATACCCCTTACAATGATATTTCACTGATTGATAGTATGCAGATACTGATGAATTATACCACTTCCCAGGATGGCCCAGTAAGTCTGATATCCAGTATCGGGCCAGGGGGATATTTCGAGTTCTCAGTATCCATCGATGAAAGCGAGCAAGAGGGACTAATTCCCGCCACATTTGATTACACTGGTTGGCATCGGGACGATCTTAACAATGCGTCAGGCCCAGTTTTCCACATCAGACCATACTCAGAAACAATCAATCTGAATCTCACACAGGCTCCAAATCTAACCATTTCATTGGAAGGCCAGGGATTGAATAACACTCTACTGGAAATCAATAATAGAATTTACCTCAATGGTACCGCCCTTAGTAAATCTGAGACCCCGGAGTCCCTGAATGGAACCTTGACGTTACAGATGAGGAGATCTGGTACTAATGCTCCTTTCCAAACCCTCAATTCATGGTATCTAAATGACAGTGACTGGCTGTCTAATCCCGGGCAATTCGCCTTGAATTGGACTTTCCTTGATTCTGATGTCCCTATTCCCGCAGGGCTCGTCGAAATAAGGTATCAATACATGGCGGATCAGCTTTTCGCAAAGGATGAAACTACAGTAGTTGACCAACATGGCATAAAGAGCTATATCGTTTTCAATTATACGATGATCCCAGCTCCTAAAGGCTCTACATCCGATATCCTAGTCTCCCTGTCAGACCACACTGGAACAGAAATCACTACATTTCCAGGATTCTTCTCCTTATCTGTTAATGACACTGAAGTTTGGAATATCTCCGATCCAGATGTCCCCAAAATAACACCTTCTTGGACTCCATCGCCCCTAACTCCTGCAGGCGACTATCCTTGGACACTGAGCTACAACGGTTCTACTTGGATAAGTCCTAACCAAACAACTGACAATGTAAGGATTCAAGGCAGGTCTTCCCCAATTTTCAATCTTGGTTTGGAGTGGGTCCCAATGGGCAACACTACTTGGGTCTCAGGATCAGTGATCGATTCCGATCTGAATTCCACTGTTACAGGCAACAACACTTCTGTCTCCCTCTTCTTAGATGTGCCATCAAGCCTACCTGCCGGACCAGATGGCAACCCCCTTCCTCCAGATCGGTACACATTGGGTTCAGAGTGGTTAGATACTGCCACCGGAGAATACAATATATCGTTCTCAATGCCCAGTGGGATTGGCTCTGGAGTCTATAAGGCAATTCTGATCTTGGACTTCGAAAAGAACTCACCTAACGGAATACCCTACTTCTATGATCCCGCTACAGAGAATTCTTTTGACATAGGGATTCAGACAATGTTCGATGTTCAATCTACCAATACTAGTGCTATAGTGGTTGCAGGAGAAAATCTGACCGCTTCAGCGACAGTTAGAGATATCGAGAGTAACGAGAGGCTATCTAACGCCACTGTGGAAATATACTTTGATTGGGGAGGCCCACTTCAGCAATTAATGAACACATCTGTAACTGGAAATGATGGTGTTGTTGAATTCCAATCTACGATACCCAGCAATGCCGCTCCTGGCTACTATGATGTACTCATCTCAGCTCCAGATGACCTAACCGACTCCCTTGTAACTCAAGATGCAGGCAGATGGCTATCAAACGAGAGCTACATGAACCTGACAGTTCAGGTTGTCAGCAACGTCCGGATAGATAACTCTCCCCTCCCAGAAGTAACTGCAGGACAGTCATTCCTAGTAACAGGTAAAGTAATGGATTCCTTCGACATTAATAGGACAGTAAATGGGCCGGTCTCAATAGAGATATTCTTCCTAAATGACCCTAGTGAGAAGTTAGTAACCGGTTTCGCAACTTCTTCAAATGGGTCATTCTCCATTTCTGTACCGACGGATCCATTAGGAGATGGAATTTCAAATGGGCTCAAGACTGTTGTAGTTAGTGTCGAAAATGGCAGTAGTCCATTCTACCTGACAGGTACAGGATCAGACTCGATATTGATAAGAGGGGTCGTCCAATTCATAGATCGGGTTCCACTGATAAATACAATAGTGGACCGGGGATCCTCAGTTTCTTTCGGCGCTAGGCTTGCAGAGTCATCCAACAATGATAGAGAAATTTCAGGCATGAACGTATCTGCCAGATTCCATGACACTTGGATGACAACAGAGATTTCCTCTAATTCTGGCGGTTTTGTAAATTTCTCATTCGACGTCCCACACTCTCATCCTTTGGGGACGATCTCAGTCATGCTCATGTTCAATGGATCAAATGGAACTGAGACTCTACACTCATCATTCACGTACATAAATACCATAATTGTTAGATCTCCAACATCTATATCGTTCAGTCCCATTACCGCTAACCCGACTGCAGGTAATTTCTTGGACGTATCTGGCAATCTAACATCCAGTAACGGTAGTGGTATTGTTGATAGATCAGGGAATCCACTTTCACCAAGTTTAACCTTCTTGATCGATAATGCTTCTATTGGATTCTCAGTTTCCGGCGGAGCTGTAGATCCTAATGGGAGTTGGTCAGCCAGGATTTTCTTGGATATGACATTCCCGAGAGGGACTCATAATATCTCAGCAACCTACACACCCACTGTGAATTACTACAGCTCAAGCTCGAGCTACGGAACCTTTGACAGTAGGGGCTTCTCAATGATCTCTATCATAAATCCAACCGATTTGGACCCTGATGCAAGAACTATCAGGGGGGAACCATCAGATCTCAATATTTCCATAATGGACAACGCTGGAGAAAATGTTGCGAATGTAGAAGTCAAAATCTTGGTGGATGGGATCGAGACTTGGTCAGGATTTACAGATTTGAATGGCCTGATAAATACCAGCCTTTCAACTGATCCAAATAGGGATCCGGGGCCAATGACTGTTACGGCAGTTTTTGCCGGGATCAATGGAACTACTGGCTTATCCGGTGACCAGACCTGGACTAGGATTATTGTCCTGGCTCCAACTGTCATCCAAGTCTCAAATATCTCTGGCTCTGCCGTTGCCGGGGAGCGAGTGATATTCAGTGGCACCCTCCTAGATGAGCGAGGATTGCCCTTGGTTGAGGACGGTTCTCCAAAGGGAGGGGTTGTCCATCTTTACATAGATGGAATCGACGTAGGCCCTCTCTATATCGATATTTCAAACTCTACTTCTGGAGCATGGGAAATCACATATGATCTTCCACTAGACACGGACTATGGTCAGCATACATTCAGCATTGAGTTCCTAGGCGGTTTCACATGGGTCGACCCCATGGGACAAGGAGATTCACTGAATCCAGAGTATTACTTATTCTCTACTGTTACCTCAACTTTCAATGTAACACAGACTTCACAGGTGGTCCTGACTACTCCTCAGGGAGAAATAGACAGAAATGAACTCCTTTTAATTGAAGGAATATTAACCGATGGGGCAGGAAGGCCTCTCCCAAATAGGGCACTCGACGCTTACATGAATGGTCAAATGTTGACATCTCTCAATGTAGATGGAAACGGCTCCTTCAGTCTATTCTTCCCCGTTCCTTCCGACATGCCTCTGGGGCCAAGGGAAGTCAGATTATTATTCCAGGGGGAGGAATTCATTCTTGGTTCAAACTCAACAACAATTTTCACTGTGTTCTCATCCACAACTCTTACTGTGCAAGATCCAATGCCAGTAGCAGTTGGAGACGTACTAAATCTTAGGGGTGATGTGAGAGATAACCTTCCTGATGGTTGGCTTTCAAATCACTCCCTACAGATTTTTGTTGATGGCATATTGATAGGAACCACAGTGACCGAAGAGGATGGCAGCTGGCATCTTTCTTGGGTTGTATCTGAATTCCTTGATGTTGGAGTCCACCCTGTAACTGTAATATCTCCGGACCAAGGTTACTACCGACAGACCTCAGCAGAAACAAATCTTACAATCGCATATCATACTAAGATTACCCTAAATGTCGAGAACAGTGTAGCAACCAGGGGCGGAACGTGGAACTTTTCTGGAAGGCTATATGATTCCGATTCTCCAGGTACCCCCGGATTAGAGAATAGGGAAGTTACATTCCTATTGGATGGCATTGCGGTACTGGTAACGACAACGGGAGCAGACGGGACTTTCTCATTCACCCACGAACTGGGATACTCGATATCCCGTGGAGGGCATCTGGTTTCTGTTGAATTCTACGGAGAGGAACTATATCTATCCGACTCGACAAATACTACTGTTTTCTCAAGAGCAGATATTATTGTGGA
Organism: uncultured Candidatus Poseidoniales archaeon; assembly: GCA_964016345.1. Lineage (GTDB taxonomy): Archaea > Thermoplasmatota > Poseidoniia > Poseidoniales > Thalassarchaeaceae > MGIIb-O5. The sequence continues at coordinate 30,456 of CAXHFM010000003.1, forward strand.
AATACTCCTCATCTCTGATGAGGTAGTTAGGAGTGATGAAACTAGGCCGATCAGAGTTAGGGGCAGAGTATTAGAAATTGGAGGCGATGGAAATACAATGGAAGAGATGGAGATGTCGCTCCTGTGGGAGGGCTCTCTTGAGCCAAATGCAATTATTTCATGGGACCAAGCCACAGGTCAGTTCCTGATTACCTCCAATGCAAAGACATTCATGCCTCCTGGTAATTCTATCTTCACTATAGATGTTGAACCAGATGCAGAGAGATACCTGAATGGAGCATCAATTGAATTCGATCTACAGATTCTAGTTAGTGTCAACTTTGAATTCATTCCCGACAATATCTTCATCGAAAGAGGACAATCTAAGATTTCTGGAAAAATCAATGTAACTGCTTCCGATGATAATCGCGCACCTCCAGTAGAGGGAGTCTCAATTACTGCCAGACTAACCAATGATACTGACACCCTCTTTACTGTTGTTGGATTAACTGATGAGAATGGAATTTTCAATTATCAGTTTGAATCGTTCCATGATGAACACTCATTCTGGGATAGGGATTTCTGGGGCGACCTGAAAATTGAGTTTAGCTCTGACTCGGATATCATCGACCCGGTCAATGCCACTCAACTTTCTCAATTTAGTGAAGTAAACGTAAACTATCAAGCGGAAGCTTCTGATTCCCTAATGAGGCCTGCAATAATATCTATTATTTTAGTCGCATTTATGATAGGAGTTTCCGCTCTAGTAGTCAGCATAAGAAATAGAAAGAAGGCCGCCATTGATGAATTGGCAGGGATCTTTAGCTACACTGCAGAACTTCTAGCAGCCGGAGACGAAGTTAGGGAAGCGATATTCAATTGCTATGAAGGACTTTGCAAGATACTAATGAGCAGGGGCTTCCTTAGAAGAGATTTTGAAACCGTAAGAGAGTTCGAAATGGCGATCAGAAGCGCTCTTCCCATAAGCGAACAGGCGTTACTATCTCTAGATAGGATATTCGAAGAAGCGAGGTACTCAAGTCACGTCCTCGGAAATCAACATAGGGAAAGTGCGCAAATGGCACTTAATTCGGTATTACAAGAAATCGATCAATTAGAAGAAGTTCCAATGAGGTCCAAAGGAAAAATAATCGAGGATCAGTAATTGAAGGTTATCCTCAACTTATCTCCATCCCAGAATGCCTCATTCAAGGTAATTCCATTTGGAAGCTTGAATGACTCGATTCTGCCTCCAAATTTTTCAGGTGATACAAACCTGATAAACTGCCCTGATTCAGTAGACCCTTTTTCAAGAATCGCCCCCTCCATTCGAGATTTGGATAGAGGTATCTCCAATCCGTCTCCGATGGACTCAGCACCTATTACAGCGACTCTCTCTCCAAATGATTTAATCGAGCCATATCCTCCTATTGAGTCAATTCCGGGAAGCAAGCTCCTTTTTGTAGAATTCTCGTGATTATCAATCACCTCTGCCATGTGAGGAATATCAGAAAAGAACCTTTGATGTGATGACGAGGCATCAGAATCCAGGCCAACATCCGTATCCAAAAGTGCATGTTTCGGATGAGCATTACTTTCCTCTGGCCTTATTGAAACTTTGACCCACTCCATAACTCACGGAAGAGACGGTCTGCAATGAACCCATTGTTCACTAGATCTCAAAGAATGCCTTTACTCTCTCTGCAGTCCTGGAGGGACTTGAGGTTTGGATCTTCATCATAGAAGGCATACAATCACTCACCCGACGTTCTAATATCCGATTCTCTAGTAATACAATTATTGCCCTATCTTCCTTTTTCCTTATCGGTCTTCCAAGAGCCTGAAGAACACTATTCACGGCAGGTTGGAGACTGGCATACTTCCACGCTTTATTTCTATCAAATTTGTTAGTAAAGTACTGTATCAATGAATCCTGTTTGGCACTAGGGGGCGGCAGTGGAAGACCTATGCAAACTAATGAATTTAGAACATTATCAGAATAATCGACACCCTCAGAAAGCTTACCATTTAGAACTCCAAAGATTACTGCTCCTCCCATTTGTTTCTGTTCATAGAGTTTCGAAACCATAGATTCAACGCCTCCCTTACTCATTCTTTGCTCTTCCTTCAGAATTACTTTACCGCCACTCCATCCCAAATTTATGAAATCTGAATATATTCTTTCTAACATAGTATAGCTAGGAGCAAAGATAGCTACATTTCCCTTTGTATTCTCAATAACTGCTCTGACATGTTGACCTATAACGGGGATACTTCCTTCACGCTCTGTGAATTTACTAGTCACATCACTCGCAATCAGAACTGGCCTATTCTCAACTGGAAAGTCCGATGAATATACCTTGCATACAGTCCTATTGGTCGGTATGCCGAGTATCTCTGAATACATCGTAGGAGGGAAGAGAGTACCAGACATAAGAATCGATCCACGGCAACTCTCAAAAACAGATTTTCCCACCACACTAGGGTCAAGAAGATGGCAAGTAATACGCGGAATATCCAAAATTTCATCAAATACCAAGGATAAAGCGGAACTGTTTCTGAACCTTATACAAATTTCTAGCATTTCAGCTATTCTGGTACAATCGTTCTGCTCCTCGTCATCTAAATCTTCTTCCTCGTCTATTGTCACAGAGAATAAACGACTTACCATTGACAAAATTCTGGATATATCGTCACCTTCGTCCTCCTCCAGCACTCCTTCAGTAGCTTTGGAGAATACATCTAGGAAATCTTGAGTAGGCACTCTCATATCATCTCCCTTCGTCATCTCATTCTCCTTTTTCCTTTCTTTCAACCAATTTATCATAGGGGTCTGAAGGGACTTAATCTGCATCTCTAGATGCCTTGCATCTCTAAGCTGTCCGGATTCAGGCAAGTCAAGGTCAGAATTAGCCTTCTCTAAATTTCCCTTGTACTCCTCTATGTTATCCAAAGCCCTTGCGAAAACATCTTTTGTTACTCTTCTCTCTAATCCACTCCTAATCCTATCTGGTAAATTGTGTGCTTCATCTACAATTAGAATAGAATTTTCCAATTCAATACCCATCGCAGGCAGGGAAGCCTCCCTAACCCCTTCCACGAAAACATGATTGTAATCGCATACAAGAATGTCCGCGTGGCCTGCTGCCATTCTAGCTGTAGCCCAAGAACAAACTTTTCTGGATATGCCATATTTTACCTGTCTCTTATACACATCTGACGCTGCCGACGAACATAGGCG
>CAXHFM010000004.1:0-31731 GCA_964016345.1 uncultured Candidatus Poseidoniales archaeon
GTTCTCGAACTTTGCCATAGCTCCTGACTGCCGAGCAAGGTCTCTGCATTGTAAAACATGGGTAGTAGCTTTCCATCCTGGACCAAGGATTTGACGGGCAACTAGCTTCCATGAGGCCGTCTTACCCACTCCTGGAGGGCCTGTTAGGAGTATATGAGGGGGATCAGGAGTTGCAGATGATGCTGAAAGCGCGTCGCTGATTCTCTTTGGTACGGCCAAGTCATCGAACATCTTCGGCGAGAATGTCTCCAACCAACTGGGCATGATACTTGGTAGAAGAGCAGGGTCTTGAAGTAAGCGCTATGGAATCGGCTTCTATGAGGGAATGATCCTATATTGCTCTCATTTTCTTGATTGGCCTGCCTTGGCTCCGAGGCTTGGAGAAAACCCTGTACCCACACTTGTGGCATGACTTTCCTGTAGAGCCCGCTTCTATCCAGGTCAGATGTCCGCACCTGAGACACTTGTATCTGATTTCTAGTGGGTCCATTTTCGAGTCGCAATGGTTGCACTGGGGTGGCTCAGATGGGTTCCAAGCTCTCCTGTCTGTACGATTGCACTTACGGCACTTGTGGTTAACCATGTACTCTGCTTCGCTCGCCATCAAGCCCGCGACTTTGCCGTCCTTCTTCAATCTGTCCTATGTCTCAAACATCTCTTCTGGACCTTTCACATACTTTCACGAAATTCTGAAACATGACATGGCCGTACTCGGAGTCATTCACTTCTGGATGGAACTGGAGTCCGAATCTATCACCAGCAGAGTTCTCCATTGCTTGGACCTCACAAGACGCACTTCTGGCTGTTATCGAGAACCCATTGGGAACCTCAGTGACCTCGTCATTGTGACTTTCCCACACCGTCTGATTGTCTGGAGTGCCAGCGAATATAGCGCCTCCATCCCCTACAAGAGAAATAGTGGCGGCACCGAACTCTGGCTTTGGGGCCTCCCCTGACTTTCCACCATAATGACCAGCCATGAACTGGTGACCAGCACATATTCCAAGAATCGGGACATTAAGGGAGAGGTATTCTCCACATTTTCCAAGTTGTCCGGTGAGCCCCACCCTAGCCGCGCCTCCGGAGAGGATCAGTCCGTCGACCTCACGCAACTCTGAAAGTGGAGTATCGTTAGGCAAAATCTTTGTATCTACGCCGAGATACCTGAGCATTCTCCACTCCCTATGGGTCCACTGACCACCGTTATCTATGACGTCGATGACCAGTTTCAGTTCCTCCATACCCCTCCAAGAGGCAGGAGGGTGATGAACAATACCCTCTCAAAGGTTGAAAAAGAGAACCCTTGTCGTAGAGTTCCAAGCCCCGATGGTGTAGTGGCCTATCATGCAGCCCTGTCGAGGCTGCGACCCGGGTTCAAATCCCGGTCGGGGCGCCACTCAACCCCCTGAATTATCTTCCCACCAGTTGGGTTCCTGTTCAGGGTCTGGTTCGAAGGCTAATTGGGGGTCAGCCTGGTGTCTCCAACAGTACTCAGTTGATCTGAATGTAAGTGCGTTGCATCCTTGAACTGCACAGTTGATTAGTTGGCTTGACTGTCTCTGGGCTGGGGTTCTTATTTTCCTCGTTTGTTTCTTGGCTGGGTTGCTAATTTTTGTTGGGGGTTTTGATGAGTTGCCCGTTCCTCCAAAAAGGGCGAAGAAAAGGCCGTGACAGATGAGTTCCGCAAGTAATTGAGGAACGACCATGAATCATCATTGAACCTAGAGGCATAAGTCTGTCTACGGCGCGGGGCCTATCCAAGCCTCGAATGAGCATAATCTGAGAGTCGAGCTGTAATCTCGCTTGATTTTGAGTGTAGGCTCGGGGGTACCTTGTAGCCTAGGAGGTAGAGACTTTCTTATGACATCGTTGACATCTTCAATCTCCGACTCGGCGGCAATAACCCTGCCTCTGATCATGGACGTCCCAGTCCTATCTAGAAGTGGAACCAGAGTAGGGAGGAGCTCAACTGTTCTGTGTGGAAGGTTGACCAAGAGAAGATCCCATGCCCCTGAAATTGAGGGGTCCTCATGCAACTTGGCAGCATCGGCGACACCGACTATTCGATCTTCGTGTAATCTCGAGATTGTTTTTGCTTCGGTTGGGTAGTCTCTTCGGTCCCAGCGACGCAGATTGTCCAAAAGAAGCTCCACAGCATCTGGATTGAGATCTGATGCTAACATCCGCCCCACGAGGTCGTTTTCTCCCAATAGCGTCGCTAGAGCAGGTCCAACTCCACAAAACGGATCGCACACGCGAAGAGGGCGTCCGAGCATTGAGCGTAACTCCTTGGCGAGCCTAAGTGTCTCCAGTCTCTCGGTCTGCAACTTGGTTGAGAAGTACGCCCTTCTGGGATCGCAAAGTATGGACTTGCCAGACTCTCTGACCAAAACTCTAGTATCACACATTTCCTCTGATAAGTTTCCAGTGATTATGTCTGAATCCTGCCTTAATGCGATAGGAGACAGGTCCCTGATTCTTAGTTCTCCTTGTACTCCTCTATCTTCCATGACCATCCTTACTTTTGGATGCGAAGCCATCTTTGAAATTGCTATTTCTTCCTTGTAAGTAGAAATTTCCTCATTAATTCTAACTACCATTATATCTCCAATAAACTCGTGATTGGAGGGCCAACTCTCTCCATACTGTCTGATGGTGTCCTCCCCGATAAGTTCTGAGAGGTGTTTCCACCAACTATCATTTGGCCTTTCATCAATTTTTCCTTCGTGGATGACCTCCTCGAATTCGCTGAGATGACTAGGTAGCTTATGTGGTGCACTCTCTGAAAGTGGGATTAGCCGGTGGTTACCGTCATTGTCCGGGCATATCATCATACCGTTGTTCAGCATATCAATGTCTTTCAGTAGGACGATTACGTCCTGTACAGACTTGTTTGGTACCCTCAGATGCCGCATCACGTTCATCATGGGCAACGGGTCAGCCCGCTTCACGATGACGGCTGTATTGGAGGGCCCGGGGCTCTGGTTAATCGGATTAGGGCCTGGTGATTTGCGTCACATGACATCGTTTGCATTGAGTGTAGCCGAAGCCTGCGATAAGAGGTATCTTGAGGGGTACACTTCTATTCTGCCCAATGACCAAGAAGAGAGATTAGGAGATTTGGTTGGAGATTGGGACAGGGCAATGAGAGATGATATCGAGAATCCTGATTTGATAATTCGCCAAGCGAAGAATGTCATGGTTGGAATCATGGTAGTGGGAGACCCGATGCAGGCTACCACCCATATCGATCTGAAGATTAGATGTCAGGAGTCTGGCGTCCCCTTCCATGTCGTTCCTGGACTCTCAGCAACTAGTCTGGCTGTGTCTCTATCAGGTATGCAGTCGTATCGATTTGGCAGGCAGGTAACTATCCCCTTCCCCTACGGAGACTACCTACCTACTTCTCCCCTGGAAATAATACTGAAGAATTACTCCAGCAACCTCCATACTCTTGTTCTGCTTGATCTAGATCCTACGGGAATGGGTTCAGCACCTCCTGAGCCAATGGCCCCCAAGCAGGCTCATGAGATTCTAAAGGCCATGGCCGAACGCTATGGAGAACATGTGGGGGAGGAGTATGAGTCCTTGTCCTCTTCTATCTCTGACTGGAATGCAATATTGCTGAGCGATATCGGCACGAGTGGGCAGAGAGTTGTTTCTGGGAGCCTTTCTCAAATTTCAGAATTTGAAGGAGGCTTGATACATTGTCTAATCCTTCCAACAGAATTCAGCGGTATGGAGAAAGAGATTTTTGAGAGCCTAAAGGCGGATATGTGAATTGCTAGAAGGTGTTCCGACGTTAAGGGAGATGATGGGAGATGGCGAAACCACCAGCCGAAGTTAGGTTTCCTGGAGACCGTAACAGGAGGAAAAAGGTTAGAGTCAGGGGTATTAAGCAGGCTTCCAAAGAAATTCAGAGAAGGCTGGAAACCAACTTGGACGGACTATTGGAAGACCCTGAATCATTCGTACCTGAGATAACTGGAGAGTTAGGAAGAATTTCATTCTTCGGTCACAAAGACAAGATGGCCATGACACTGAAGGAAATTGAGATTGTTGCAACCAAGAGGAATGATCATCGATGGCTCAAAAAGAGGATGGTGAAGAAGGGCGGGGACGAGGTCTGCAGAGCGTTGGCTGGGAGTCTCCTCGCGGCGGGCGAGGATGATTTATCCACAGTTTCAGTATTCAAACACCCTCTTTACGGTACCTCGAGTTACCTGAGGAGGGGGAATGGGAAGCAGAGCCACCTTGCGGGAATACAAAATTTCAACCATCCCCGACTAAGACTCCTTGTGTGGGACGGACACGCCAAAGCAGGACAGTACTTCTTCTCATGGGAAGGTGGTTTCGTTTGCTCCTGCTCTTCTCCAGATGCCCCTCCTGAGTGGATCAGTTGGGTGCTTGACAAGTCGTCAGTTGAACTAAGTGGCAAGGACATACGATGGACTTCTGGGCTTTCAGAAGAAGTCGTGGAAAACGGGGAGTTGAGTGAGAGCGGTTGGTTGCTCCTAACATTCCAGGACAACACCAAGGTGGGTATTTCTCCGGCTTCACTGGCTAAGACAGAGGAGCCCTTTGCTCAGAGTTTGGCTATTTCGATGATGCCCCCCAACAAGCTTGGGTCGATTTGTGAGGCAGAGTGGATGTGGAGGCCCAAGGGATGGCCTGAAGGAAGAGATCTGCCGGACGAGGGAATTGAAAGACTTGGAGATGTCTTAGATTCCTGGTTAAGGATGTCCTTGGATGACGCAAGGCTATCTGAATCCTGTAGAGCCAGTATCCTGAACTCGATTGAGGAGGGATATGTGGTAGGCAACTCATGGTTTGACGTGGATGATCGAGTGGGTTTTCTCGACTGCCTATCTGGTACGGACGACGAGAAGAACGCTATTTCGGTTATACTCGATTCCCTCAAGGGAGGAATACATGTTAGAACTGATGGGGTTGTGTTGGACTTGGAGTCCAGTGTAGTGAGAATGGAGGAGGGCGCTTGTCACCCTAACCTAGTATCACTATGGCCCAAGTATGGAAAGACTGTGCTACAGAAGCTGTATGGACTTAGCGATCAGGACTCCGCGGAGATACTTGAGAGACAATCAAGGAGGAAACAGGGATTCGGGGCATTCCTCAGAGAACTCGGGGAGTCCTTGGATACAGAGATGAGGCTCAAGAGGCTGCCTTGGGGAAACGAGGAGCTTCCTCCTCCTCTCAGAATGGCAGATAGATTGGTAAGAAAGGCGGTTGGAGATGGCGTCTCGTCCACTGTATCTCTAGCAAGGAAAGGAAAGGGACTTGACTCCTCGATGGGTTGGGCTTGGTTGGTGGTTCACAACAGGACTGAGTCAGACGCATGGAGGTTCGACGAAACTATCAGAGACAAAGGGGGAGACTGGGTTCCAGCACTACAAGCACTCTGGGACGCCGCGGAAGATCTGCTTCTGAATGATATTGAAGAAGCAGTAGAAGACTACACCAACGCGATGAAGTGGTTAGCTGAGTGCAGTGGAGTCCCCGAATTCCATTGAAGCTACAGAAAACTACCTGGTTATATACTCCAAATGGGTCATATTTATCATGGGTTTAGTCGACCATATACTATGTCAAGAAATCTGACACCGATAATGCTTGTAATTGGACCGCTGATGCTGGTGGGGGCCTTCTTTAGCTGGCCCATCCAGAACGAAGTTGGGATGGAGGCTGTTGAGCTTCTGAGAGATGACGCGTCAATTGTCCTAGCTGCGGTTGGGGTTCTGGGAATGTCCCTAATGTTCGGCGGACTACATCTGCTCTCGATGGACATGAAGAAGGGCGCTGACAGGATGTCAACTCAGCTACTTAACATGGCCGACCTGTTCATTTTCGGGACATTCGGCCTTTTCCTTTCCGGATTAGGTGCACAAACAGCAGTAATCCTACTTACTAATGACACTACTGCAGTTTACGAAGACCAGGCTACCAGGGAAGCTGTGGCCCTGATGGTGTTCAATGCTGGAAATGGGCTCTGGGCCCTTACGCCTGTATCTTGGGGTCTAGCGATGATCAGCATGGGACTGGCTCACGTCGGCCTGAAGGTACCAGAGGGATTATCCGAGGGCGCATTTTTCATGCTAATGCCAGTGGGCTTCGCGAACACACTTCTCCCCTTGATACAGGATGCTGAACAGACTGAGTTCCAAATCGTGTTTCCACTCACCATGGTGCTTTACATCACCATTGGCGGATTGATGCTCAGTGGCAACATTGACGAGCCTGGATCCGAATAAGGCAATTTAGTGTGGCAAAGCTATCCATATCGCCACCGCGAAGAGCGATAGCCCCATTACGCGATTCAATACTCTTGCAGACTCTGGAGTACTGAAGGCTCTTCTTAGGATCGTCCCGAAGGCAGCCCACGTCATCACTGCGGGAAGCCCGCAGGCGAGGTTCAGCAGCACCAACAACACCTTTCCTGTGAATCCGGTACCGAATAGCGTTCCAAATGATGTCATCAGGACTAGGAAGTGAATCCATGCCTTGCCGTTAACCACTTGTATTGTCGCGCCAGTAATGAAGCCCAATTTTTCTGATACTTCTTCATCCTGCTCGATAGTATTCGAAGTGGCTATTTTGTAAGAAAGATAGGCGATATACACGGCACCTACGTATGTTAGTAAATCGAATACGGCTTGGTTCTCCTCGATGAGGTCGGTGGCTCCTGCTACAAATAGTCCTAAGCTCGACCAGCCAAATGCCATACCAGAAATTAGAATCAGCGTTCCACGAAAACCGTGTTGCGAGCCGTGAGCTGCACAAAGAATGTTATTTGGGCCTGGACTGAAGCACATTGGAATGATAAAGACCAGACTGGCAATTAGCAGTTCAATATCCATCAAGGACACCTAGGCCCTTGACAATAGTAACTCTCTGGCAGACTCTAATCCTGTCTCTATATCGGACCACAAATCTTCAACCCCTTCGATACCGATACTCATTCTAACAAAACCCGGTACCACCCCTGCCTCATGTCTGACTTCTTCAGGTACAAACATGTGGCTCGAGTTGAATGGACATTCCACGAGGCTTTCTACTCCTCCGAGGCTGGTTGCCTCGAAAATAACTTCTAGAGACTTCATGAACTTCAAAGCAGAGTCATCTCCTCCCTTGATGACGAATGCGAGCATTCCACTTCCCCTCGGCATCGTTCTGTTGGCTATCTCAAAGTCTGGATGGCTTTCCAGTGACGTATGTATGACCTTCTCTACCATGTCATGACTCTCCAGCCTCTTTGCAATCTCAGCAGAGTTTGATGCATGTATTGGCATCCTTGCATGTAAGGTCCTCATCCCCCTTTCCAAGAGATAGCACATATGTGGATCCGCGGCCCCGCCGAGATAAATTTTAGTGTGGAAGATATCAGCTATCAATTCCTTCTTTCCAGCTACAAAGCCCGCAGTTAGGTCTGCGTGACCCCCAAGATATTTCGTTCCCGAGTGAATCACAATATCGAAACCCATCTTAATTGGATTGCACGACCAAGGGGACGCGAACGTATTGTCCACTACAGAAACTAATCCATTTTTAGACGCGATCTCGGAAATCGCACCAAGGTCACAAACCTTCAATGTGGGGTTTGTCATCGTCTCTGCATAGAGTACCTTGGTATTTTCTTGAATTGCTTGTTCATAACTTGATGGGTCTCTAATGTCAGCCATAGTGACCTCTATCCCCATTCTTGGCAGTATCTCAGTTAAAAGCGCGTATGTGCCACCATAGCAATCGGGTGTTGCCACGACATGGTCCCCGGTGGAAAGTAGTGTCATCAGGGTGGTAGATATGGCGGCCATGCCACTTGCGAATACTTCAGCGTCCTCTGCTCCTTCCAGGGAGGCTAGCTTAGCGGAAACTACTTCTGAATTAACACTGGATATCCTGGAGTAGACTGGTCCGGTGTGATGCAGTCCGTCGGCCCATCCCTTGTACTTCTCGTCTGTAAGCCTGTAAGTAGAAGTTAAGAAAATTGGAGTAGTTGCCGAGCCCTCGACCTCTACCATCCCAGAATGTACCGCTTTGGTAGAGAACTCCTTGTCCTTGTCATCGGCATCCATAGCGATGCGAGAGTATATCTGGTCATCAACTCTGCGCTTTGACATGGAGGCACAGCTATACTATTCATTGATAATGGGAATCTATGTGATGTTAGTTCTCTATTCAACAAAAATTCCCTACAGAATGATGGTCGAAAAAGGGGTCGAGGATATTCGTGCAGTATACTACAACAGGAAGATTGTGCATATGTTTGCAGGAGGGGTTGGGTCGCTTTGTGTACCGTTTCTCTTCACTGACTTCTGGTACCCCATGGTCTGTGGAATAATATTAACCATATTCACATACATCGCCCATGTTTCGGGGAGGAGGATGTACTGGTTTCAGACGGAACAGAACCAAAATGATGTGAAGTTCTCACTGATGTGGTGGGTATCCATAACCGTGATTTGGGCATTGGTCGGCGACCCTTGGTTAGCAATCATTCCTTCATTATTCATGGCATTCGGAGATGGAATAACAGGCGTGGTCAGGAATCTAGTTGTAAGAAAGAGATCTAAGAGTCCCATAGGGAATGTGTTCATGTTCATTGTTAGCGCCCCTTTGGGCTGGTACGTCGGTGGACTCGGAGATCCATCCCTACCTGGATGGGGGCTGATAGCCGCCGCTGTAGCTACATTTGTGGAAAGATACGAGTTCGGACCCATAGATGACAATATACTCATCACTGTATTCTCAACTATTGTCCTGATGGTTGGTGTTTATTGGGGACCTCTGTTCTGAGGACTCCTCTGTTTCTGGGCCTCTATCGCCACAGCACTCAATGGGGCCTGGAGATTGAATGAGGGAACGAACCCTGTCATGGGAATCCGGATTACCTCATCTGAGTATTCGAGAATATCTCTTGAAATTCCTTTTTTCTCTCCCCCAACGATGAGTACAATGTTTCCCGTGAGGTCAGTCTCCCAAGGACACTTAGTCCCAGTATCCTCCACTGAAATAATCCGGAATCCGGAATCCTTGGCTTTTTTCACGGCTTGTAGGCCGTCTCCCCAGTGAACGGGGATGAACCTGTGAGCCTTCATAGATGCTCTTTTTGCCGCTTTCCTCTCTGTGTTAGATAGTTCGGCATCCACAATTACTGCGTCTGCCCCGGAAACCTCCGCAGTTCTAATGCAGAAGCCAATATTGACGGGATAGGCGGCTCCTGCTAAAAGCCATATTAATCCGCCTGCTTCGATACTCTCGTCGAGATCCAAAGTTGGATCTCTACCAACTAGTGCCAGAATATCGGGGGTTCCCTCTGAGTTATCTCGTGACATTCTCCATATGTCATTATCAGATCCTCTGATGATACGTATTCCCCTATCATTGACCATTTTCAGAATCCCTTCCAGCTGTTCACTTTCCACCCCTCTCTTGACTAGTACGAGTTGGATATCCTCACCTTCCTTGAGGGATTTGAGAACCTCTGATATGCCACATCTTTGCATCATTATCATTGCCCCTTTTGTCTCCCTATCTCGCCAGCTATATTGAGGCAAATAGCCACTGTAGGGCCTATCATCACAGCGAAAATAACCGTCCCTATCCCTATAGTCCCTCCTAAAGACCATCCTATTATCACCACTGAGATTTCAATAGCTCCCCGAACGTTTCCTATAGGATATCCAGAAGCTCTTTGCATTCCCGTCATCCAGCCGTCTCTAGGTCCTGGTCCAAGATTTGCTGTCAGATATATTCCACTGCCAATCCCTACTAAAGCAATACCCCCAATCACTTGTAACATGGATTCAAGGGCGCCTTCGGGCGTAGGTAGAATGGGTAGCATATATTCAATTGCGGCAGCGATTAGTATAGCATTTAGAATCGTACCTATCCCTGGTTTTTCTCTTAGTGGGATCCACAACAATAGAACGACAATACTCACAAAGAATGTTGCCTGACCGATAGTTCGACTCATCATCAATGCAAGTCCCTCCGCTAAGACTGTCCAAGGGGTATTGCCTACACCGGCGGCCACGATAACCGCGTCTCCTGTTCCGAATATCCAGAGGCCGACACACAAGATTAGCAGAGTAGAGGGCTTTGGCCTCGATTCCATCGGATCTGTTGAGCTCCACCAAGTGATAGGGACGTCCTTGGCCGGCTTGAGTATTGAGCGCATCCCCATGTTATCGAGAGGCCCCTATCGCCCTTGAACCCAATTGAGGTACTGATGGGTAGAATTGGCTCTCCAGCATATTACCTGAGGGGATTCGTAAGGATGAGTATCGTTGATTCTGGTCATCAATTTCTCAGTTTTATCTATGGTTGTCTTGAATTGGATTCTCCACTCTGAGCCATATTCTATCTTGTCGTGCCACATATATGTCGAATCTACTAAATTTCGTTGAGCGCAGGCGGCAAGCTTTTCATTGATTATCGAAAATGTCCACTCCCCAACCTGTGCCTCGAGCCATTCACCCGGAAGGGTTGTTTGAACTACAGAAATCATCTCATCCATAACCACCGGAGGGGGCAAGTCGACAAGAAGCCATTGGCATAGTTTGAATGAGTAGTGCGTGTTCGGTGGTGCGAGGTGTGACAGTGGAATCGTGGAAGATGCCTATCGATACTGGTAAAGTTCCCGCAGATGGCTCGGATTTCGATGTTATTGTTGTTGGTGGCGGGCCGGGAGGATCGGCGGCTGCGGCATACAATGCTCTCAATGGCTGCAAGGTCCTTTTAATTGAGAAGAATGTTTGGCCTAGGGACAAGGTCTGTGGGGATGCAGTGGGAGGAAAATCACTGTCCCACGTAGAGGAGCTGGGAGTTCTTCCGATGGTTCAGAGCACCCCTTACTACCAGGTCGATTCGATACTCTTCGGAAGTTCGAGTGGTTCTGAAGTAAGGGTGATGCTCCCCAAGGAAAGCTATGAAGAGAAGGGTCTGATGTCCGGGTACTCGCTCCCCAGAGTACAATTCGACTACATGATGTTCAAGAAAGCCACTGAGATAATCAGAGAGAATGGTGGGGCGGTTATACAAGGATTCACGGTAAAGGAGATATTGAGCGAAACAACTGGTGGAATGACAGTCATCAAGGGAGTCTCTGGAAAGTTTGGGGGTTCTAGATCGGAGTCCCCGGTATTGTCCTTCAAGTCCCTGGTCACAATAGGTGCTGGTGGCTATAATTGCCCGGTATCCAGGAAAATAACAGACGTTCACGGTGAGCCTCACAAGGATGATGATCACTTCTGCGGGGGCTATCGAGAGTACTGGGAGAACGTAGGTGGACTGGAGGATTCTGAGGGTCCAATTGAGATTCACTTCGTAGATGAAGTCATACCTGGCTATTTTTGGCTCTTCCCAGTTGGTAACGGCGTGGTAAACGTAGGGATTGGGATGCTGATCTCTGAAGAGAAAAAAGGCAAGAGGAAGGGTTCGTGGAGGGGACTCAGAAAGACTCAGAAGTGGTTGATTAATGAGCACCCCAGGTTTAAGGATAGATTCGCAAACTCAAAAATGGTGGAAGGGTCTGCAAAAGGATGGCAACTGCCTTTCGGTTCACCTAGGAAAAGTCCTCCATCTCATCAGCCTAGGAGGGGAGCCATGGCAGGAGCGATGACTGTAGGAGATGCTGCCAGCTTGGTCGACCCGTTTAGTGGGGAGGGGATTGGGAATGCTCTACTTTCGGCAAAATTAACAAGCAAGCATTTCGATAAGGACTTGCATTCAGACGGCTTTACTTTGGAGGCTTCGGACGCATATATGGAGGAATTGTGGGATGTCCTAGGAAAGGAGCTCTCGAATTCGAAGACGTTGCAGAAAATGATGAAGTGGAAGCGTCTGACTAGCTGGTTCATCAACAAGGCCAATAAAAAGAAAGAGATTGGCACTATGATGTCAGAAATGATTGCTAGTAAAGACGCCCAGACTGAGTTGTGGAATCCATGGTTTTTGTTCAAGACTCTTGTCTTGCCTTGAGGTGATGAGTTGGCCCTACTGAGTAAGTCATTAGATGGAATAGAGGCGATTTTTTTAGATTTGGATGGCACTATATACCTCGGGGGAGAGCCTATCGAGGGTGCTCTGGACTTCCTAGAGCGTCTCAATCAGAGAGGGATAAGGAGGTTCTTCCTTTCGAATAACTCCAGCAAGTCTGTGTCTCAGTATCTCGAAAAGCTGACCTCAATGGGAGTCCCGGCAACTGAGCAAGACATTCTTCTTTCAACTCATGATCTTCTGTCATGGCTGAAGAAAGAAGGAGTTACCGAGGCCTATCTGGTAGGTACCGAGGGTATGAGAGAGATGTTGGAAGATGATGGTATCAGAACTCGTTCTCAAAGTCCCCAGTATGTCGTACTGGGATATGATACTGAGATAAACTACGAGAAGCTGTCTACTGCCTCTATTCATCTTCACAGTGGCGTGCCCATGGTGGCTAGTCATCCGGACATAGTATGTCCTTCTCCTGAAGGTGGCCTGCCGGATACCGGCGCTTACATCGACCTCTTTGAAGCTACAACTGGGGTACGACCAATACACATTTGCGGTAAGCCCAATCCGGGCATGATTCTCCATAAGATTGAGCAATTGGGGCTCCGACCAGATAACTGCGCTATGGTGGGTGATCGACTATACACCGATATAGAAATGGCTGAGAGGTCGGGAGTTCATGGCATTCTGGTTCTCTCTGGGGAGGCGACAATGTCTGATGCCTCCGTGGCGAGACAACGGCCCAGTCTAATTGTCGACTCTGTAGCCTCCCTACTCTGAGGTGTTTTTCGGTGCACTGGGTGTAGGAGTGGAAACTATACTATACAAATAGAAATATTTGGTGGGATGTCCATGGAAGGCGCGACTGAGCCTGAGGCATTGCAACACAGGGCATACTACAAAATGGGGCTTTTTGTCTATGATAACGCCAAAGTAGTACTCATCATGACTCTGATTCTATGTGGCTCCCTGGCATCTTTGATGACTTTGGAGCCTAGATATGCTGAAGGCTACGGGGAGGGAGATCTGGAGTCCGTACACGGTTGGGATGCTGCACGAATCGGGTTCACATCAGAGAACGAAAGCGATAGCTTCTCTTTCCATGTACTCTTTCATCATCCAGGCGCTAGCCATGAGGATGAGGCGATACAGAATGCGATGATAGAGACAGTCTCCCCGATGGCTGAGAGTGAATATGTCTCGATCGATTATCCATGGTTCACCAACGAAGTGAACAGAACCGAGCTCGTTAGCTCGGTAAATCCTGAATGGACGAGGATTAGAATAGAGGTGAATTTGGACAGAGACGGTGCAAAGGGCCTTCTCAAGGAACACTTCGATGATATTGTACTCCCCGATGACGCTCCTGAAGGAATGGATAAGTGGGTTACTGACAATTTGGCTATTGATGTGACATTCGATCTGACTTTGAAGGATGAGCTGATCAAGGCAGAGCTACTAGCAGCCCCGCTGACACTGATTATCCTGCTTCTGGTGTTTGGAAGCTTGGTTGCGGCGGGCCTTCCGGTTCTTTCCGGAGTCTATACCGTCCTTGCGGCTGTGGGAATAGTCACCGGCCTGAGTTACGTTTTCGATGATATCACGGTTTATGCGAACAATATAGTCTCCCTTCTGGGAATTGGTCTGAGCGTCGACTACTCTCTCTTCATAGTGAATAGGTTTAGAGAGGAGCTTGGAAGAGGTAGAGACCATAGAACCGCTATAGCAATGACGAGTGCCACGGCTGGGAGAGCTATTTTCTTCTCTGGTATGACTGTCATCGTAGGACTAATGGGTATGTTATTCTTCGAGAACACAGGTCTTCCCTCATTAGGATGGGGTGGGATTTGCGCTACGGCAGTGGCTCTGACCTCATCTATTGTTCTGCTTCCAGCAATCCTGTCCCTACTGGGAGATAGGGTGAATTCATTCAAAGTGCCTTTTTCTCTCGGAGTGGATGCTGGAGAGGAGGGATTCTGGTCTAATATCGCCAGTGGTGTGATGAAGAGGCCTTTCGCCGTCTTGGTTCCTGCAGTCGTCGTTCTGATGTTGGCTGGTTCACCGTTCTTAGAAGCGGAGTACGGCATCACCACTTACAAGGCGCTAAGCCCGGATGATGAGTCCAGACAGGGGATGGAGCTAACTGATGATAACTGGCCGGAGTACATCTCCAACACCGCTTTAGCTGTCTTTGAAACAGAGGAGGGGGTAGATCCTCTACACGAAGAGAATATTAGAGCATTGTATCGTTTTTCACAAGAGATCCTGAGTATTGATGGTACTACCTATGTACGTAGTCATGGACACTTTGAAGTTAATATGAGCGAGGACGAAGTGGTCGATTTCTGGGATTCATCCAATGATGGTGATTTGTCTTCTACTGAGGCAATGCTAATTTCCGCACAACGAGAATACCTCAGTGAGAGTTTCATCGGAAATGGGGTCGTCTTACTGGTGGTTGGAATAGAAGGAGATGAGTCTAGTGTGAGTTCAAGAGAGGTCGTACTTTCCATTAGGGACCTTGAGTCGAAGAACGATCAGTTTGGCGGTTCGGCCACTGTAAATGTGGCGGGGGTCGCCGCATACAATCAAGATGTAATAGAAGCAGTGGCTGAGAACCTACCCCTATCCCTGGCATTCATCCTGATCACTAGTTACATCCTTATATTCCTCCAAGTTAGATCTGTGGTTCTTCCTCTGAAGGCTCTAATCATGAACGTCCTTTCTGTAAGTGCGTCCTTTGGAGTTCTGGTTTGGATTTTCCAGATGGGTAATGGAGCTGATTTGTTGAACTTCACACCCCAGCCGATAGACCCCACAACCCCTGTAATGATATTCGCTATTCTCTTTGGTCTGAGTATGGACTACGAGGTATTGATGCTGTCCCGTATCCATGAGGAGTGGGAGAGGACTGGTGACAATACAAAGTCTGTCGCGGTAGGGCTTCAGAAGAGTGGTCGAATTATCACCTCCGCCGCACTGGTTATGGTAACTGTTTTCTCGGCTTTCGGTCTATCGTCGGTGTCTTTGATGAAGCAGTTTGGATTCATGCTTGCATTGGGTGTGGCAGTAGATGCAACACTTGTCAGAGCGTTAGTTGTACCGTCCACCATGCGACTGATGGGTAATCTAAACTGGTATGCACCATCATGGCTCGTTTCCAGTAAAGTAAAGACAGAGTCATCAAATCCTTCAGACCAAGAGGGATAAGGCCCAACTCATAGTTAATACGAATAATGCGGATACCATGTGAGTTGCATGGGAGAGGGCATCGTGGTGGTTACAGGTGCTAGTGGGTACATTGGCAGTCACATTGTTGCTAATCTTCTTTCCAAGGGAATGCGTGTCAGGGCTACGGTCAGAGACAAGGGTGACCCTGAAAGGGTGGATCACCTGAAATCCATGGAAATAGCGGATGGCGGCAGTATTGAGATTGTTGAGATGGACCTATTCGATGAGGACTCTGTCGATTCTGCAATTTCTGGGTGTACTGATTTGATTCACACTGCGGCCACTGTGATCGTTAGATCCCGTGACCCCCAGAGAAAGATTGTTGATCCAAGTGTCATAGGGACGAGGAATGTCGTTTCTGCAGTTGAGAAGTCTGGCACAATTGAGAGATTCGTGCATACTTCTTCGACTGCCGCTATTCGGCCAATGGATTGGGAGGATGGTGCTACTCTAACGACAGAAAGCTGGGCTAATGATGCTACCTTAGAAAATAATCCATATGGATTGGCTAAAGTTAGTGCAGAGATGATTGTCAGGAGTTGGCATTCATCCCTAGGATTGGATGAGCGCCCTAGGTTGGTTACCATTCACCCTTGTATGGTCTTTGGCCCTCCTCTATCTCCAAGGCATCTGCGAGGCTCTCTGGCAATTCTAATGGCCATGATTAGGAGGGATATTCCACTGAATCTGCCTATGCAAATCAATATTGTTGATGTGAGGGATGTTGCGGAGGCGCATGTGAGAGCCCTGAGAGGAGGGGAGGAAGAGGGGCGTTATCTTACAGTCTCTGGAGAGATGACGATGAATGATATCGCCAAGGCACTGAAAGCAGCTCATCCGGAAAGACGTTGGGCAACCAGGGAGGCACCGTACTGGCTGGCCTTGTTGGGCGCTTTCTTCCACCCTAAAATCGATGTCTCGTGGGCCAGGAGGCATTTGAGGCGGAAGCTATACTGGGACGCCACTCCGGCTGAGAGAGACTTGGACATGGAATGGCGAAATCCCATAGAATCGATACTGGAGACCACTCCTCCTATTCTAGACAACGGTTGGGACTAATGGTCCATATGGAGATGCGGTTCTATCTCTGCTTCAAGGATAGTTTCCTCTCTGTACCTCAACCACAGTGATACTATTCCCACTATCGCCAGGATTACCAGAGAGAACACTCCAAACACTACAATCAGCGAAGTGGTTGATTCCCCTTGGACAGAGACATCATTCTTGTACATCGGAATCAGTGCCTCGTCATAGACTGGCCTAATCATTAGCAGATCAATTGCAGTGCTTGAATCATAGAAATCCGAGGGAGGAGCTGGATCTAAGTCTGAATATCCGTCAGACCTAATGGGCACCTCGAAAATCCTCTCCTCACTGACGTCCAGGGTGAGAAGTACATCATAGGTGTACGGCACCCGGGGCTCAATGAATTCAGAACCGGTTATTATTCCGGTGATTGGGAGGGATATCGCTGTACCAGTGACATCAAACTCCGTCCATGCATCCCAATGCTCCGGAGAGACGTCCAAAGAGATGTAGATGGTATCGCCAACAATCGTGCCCTGCCCCTGTGCGTCATCACTTCCGTCTGATCCGAGATCAACATTTGGCCTGATCTGTGCTATCTGTGCGGTATCGGTATCCCAGTCCAGCGAGCTGAACGATATCTGCATCTCAACAGTCCCGTTGGGTACCCAAACGTAATGTCTATCATCGGTGGCATATGTTCCAAAGGTACTAGTTGGTCCGTTATTGAAGTGGCTCCACTCTCCCTTCCATGCATGCCTAAGCTGGTCTGTCTTGAGGGGGATTTCCCTTGTGTCCATTATCCCCTCATAGTGGCTGAATGCATCCCATACCGTGGCTTCTGGATATTCTAGGAAGCCATCTTCGTTGGGGTCTCTCATAACTTGGAGGGTCCGTGCGAGGGCGAGGGCCCTGTCAGTGTCCACCAGGCCGTGCCCGACTCTCCAATCATGGCACCTATCTGTTTGCTGTGATACATAGCAAGTATCTGGGATATCGTTACAAGGATCATCGTCGTTTCCTTCTTCACAGGAGTTCCTCAGTAGCTCATAGTGGGAAGTAAGTTCCAGAATTAGTTCTATTTCGTGAACTCGAGATTCGTTTCTCTCGTCCCAGTCATCAAACTGGAGGCCCTTCGCTGATTCGTTAAAGTACGCGCTTTGATCTTGATCGTGATCTTCAATCTGGTAGTCTGCAACTCCGAGTGACGGAGCGGCAGCTAGCAATAGGGTAGCGATTCCCCCTATGTGAGGAGTGGCCATGCTAGTACCTGAAATAGACATGTAGTAGAGATCTCCCTGAGTTCTGGTGGAGGCATCGATGGCCGTGGCCCTAGGGGCCGTGGCCCAGATGTCCCTGCCAGGTGCCCCGATGTCGGGCCATGTGTGTTGTTGGGTCTTCCAACCTCTGCTCGAGAATGAAGTAACTGCTGATGCATCGTGTGTGAGAGCTGCGACTGAGATTGCGGAAGGAGTGTTGGCATACACGTTGGTTCTCAGATCGCCCTCTGTCTCTTCCCCACTTCCTCCACTGTTTGAGGCTGCAAAGATTACTGCAACGTCATTTTCATAGGTCAGCATATCAGTTAGGATAGTTACGGCGTTGGAAGGATTGTAGTCTCCGTTGGTGCCCCAAGAATTGGAAACAACTCTAATGTTGTAATCATTGAGGCCTGGTCTGCTATGTTGGTAAGTCCATTCCAGCCCTTCCACGGCTGCAAATATCGAGGCTCCGTCTCCTGTTCCGAGCGCCACAATAGTCGCGCCCTTAGCGGTACCAAGTCTTCTTCCTCCAGAGGCGTCTCCGTTGCCGGCTATCGTACCGCCAACATGCGTCCCGTGCCCACTAGATGTGTCAGAGTTGCAGTTTGGTGCGTCGATCCACGCTACACCAGTCCACTTGGCAGACCAGATTAGCTTCTCACCAGTCCATGGTTCTCCACAGTCGAAGTCTGGGTGCTCACCATCGATTCCAGTGTCGAGGTCCACTGCTGTTGCGCCCTCTCCGTCGTACTCAGAAAGAGACATGTCAGGCTCCGTCTTGAGTACTCCGTTAGTATCTATGATGGCGCGATGCCATGCTAGACTTGCGTTTACCCAATTCACAGTCTCATGCATCATTGACTCGGTGTCATTCTGATTTCCAGGGAGGTAGAAGTGCTCGATTAGGACGTTCGCCTCCATATGCTTGACCACTGACATAGAGGATAGTTCGGATAGTTCGTCAGGGGTACCTCTGACTAGAGCGCCGGATAGTACTGAAGTCTGGGCCAAAACATCGACTCCAGTTGAGCTGACTAGATTCCATACGCCCTCATTTGGCTGCAAATAGAACTGTACTATGGCCTCTATCGGGCCCTCTGAGGCTAGTTCAGAGATGAGTTCCTCACTCATCTTTGTAATATCGGCGTCTTGTGGTTCGCTTGTAACAGAGAGGGAGCCAGACATGCTGGCAATCAGTGCGACCATGACCAGTGCCGCAACTCTCATGCCAAGTCGCCAACGTTATTCGATTTCAAGAAACCCCAGCGCTGATTACCCTGACCGTTCAAATCAAGTGTAGTAGTGGGTGTGAAGGTACATGCGGACCGTGGCGGTGGTGCTCGCTCTCCTTGTCCTGATCATGCCAATCAGTGGTTGCTTTGGGGATGAACCAATGGAGACTCCTGAACCCGAAGGACCCTTTTCTACACTTGGGGACATTCCAGAGACTACCTGGTACCACTATTCGGGAGGTGTGAATGCTCTGGACCCCATAGCAGTAAGTGGTGCGAATATCTCAGAAAATCTATCTGGAGATAACATTCCTCTACTTGCTGTGGGTTCTTACTACGGGATTGGTATGAGCACCTTCGAGCCTACGATAGGAATTACCTCTATGGACAACATCTACATGTCTAGTTGGGGCAACGGCCCCTCGGGTTCAACAGGAGTGGTGCAATGCACAGGGCTGATAGAGATGGTCTCACTATCTGATTACTCCTGTCAGAACGTGTACAACCCTCTCCTACCAGTACCGAACAGTAATGATCCCTACATCTATGTGGACAAATGGACTGATCGGATAATGAAGTTCGACATGCATGCTCTGCTGGGTATGACAGTCGAGTTCTCGGATGATGAGGGTAGCACGTGGCAGAATGGCCAGTTGGCGACATCGATATATTCTGTACAAGACCATCAGACGATAGGATCCGCACTTTTGCCGGCTCCCGGATATGCGACGACTTGGTCTTTCTGCGTGAATGGGAATGCTCCTCATCCCTTATGCTCCACAAGTTTCGATGGAGGCAGAACTTGGACTTCTGAGGTATCTGGAGCGCCAGTTAGCTGTCAGAGTGGTGGTCTAACCGCACACATCGAGGGCGGAGTGAACGGAAACCTGTATCGCGGTAACATTGGATGTAACGGCGATGGATATTCAATTTACAAGAGCAGTAACGGTGGGCTGACTTGGACCGAACACCCACTTCCTACTGAGGAGACAGGTACGGCGGATACCTGGAACGGGGAGGAAGCTCAGGTCGCTGTTGACGATGAGGGGAACGTACATGCTATGTGGAATGGCCTCGATAATATGCCATACTACTCTTACTCCAAAGACGAAGGCGGTACCTGGAGCGACCCCCTGATGGTCGCTCCTCCGACCAACATATCCGGTACTGGGTTCCCCGTGATTACCGCTGGTGCGGCTGGGAAGGTCGCTTTGGGGTACGTTGGAGACTCCGGTAATGACACTTGGAACGGATACATGACTATTATCACAGATGCCTTTGGAGAGAATCCTCTAATGACCACAGTACAGCTGAATGGGTTCGACGACCCTCTGGATACGGAGGTTGGCTGCGGGTACAACCGATGTGGTGGTCTGGGAGATTTCCTAGATATGTCCGTAGATCAATACGGAAGGCCCTGGTTCGGACTTTCTCATAACATCAATGACATCGGAATTTTTGGGACCATGACACAAGGGCCTTCCCTACGTGGTATGATAGACAGCCTAAGTGAGATCCCAGTTGGTGGGCCTCAGACCCTCTAGAGTGCGCTATACAGATCGTAGGCCTGGAGTATGAATCCGGCTGAGAAAACTATCATGGCTAAGCCACACAGTGAAAGGACACCCTTGTACGTACTGTGCGAAAGGTTGCCTCTGGTCCTGTCGAATGCCAATGCGATTAGACTCTTCACCATGATTATTGAGACGAGAAATGTCAGAGCATAGGCCACTGGGGCGAGTGGTTCCTCGTCTGCAACAGATGCCATTAGTGGCCCCCCGATTAAGAACCAGAAAATGTAGACGTTTGGATTTAGGAGATTCGTGAGAATCCCCCTCTTGAAGGAAGCCGATACATCGATCTCCGCAATATCCGGAGAAGGAGGCTCAATCATGAAGCACTCGAGACCCATCTTCAAAAGATAGCCCGCTCCAATAATCGATATTGCAATTAGTATTGTAGGCTGTGTTGACATCCAGCTTGCGGCCAGAAGGCTGACTATCACTAGTGGTCCGTCAGTGAAAATAGGTGCAGTGGCTGTCCATATTCCTGCTCTGAGTCCTCCTGAGAGTGTTTCTCTAATTACCATCGTCAGCAGAGGTCCTGGCTTGACGCCTTCCACTATCCCCAGTGTGAGTCCTGCCGCTGCGAGAGAGAGGACTAGAGAGAGGTCCATGCCCTATCTCCTTGATGCGATTGCTAGCTTGGCGAGGAGCTTGAGAATCTCCAGGTAAAGCCAGATGAGTGTGACCATGAGACCAAATGCGGCCCTCCACTCAAGTTGCTTTGGAGCCCCCCTCTCGACGCCTCGCTCAATGAAATCAAAATCGGCCACTAGACATAATGAGGCTATTCCTACCACGAAGATTGAGAAGAGTATCCCCGGAGGATTGGCCTCGTGTATGTATGGGACATTGAAGCCGACGAACATTCCAATTATGGAAACTAGGTAAATGACTAGAATGGCAAGTACTGCTGATCCCAATGCAATTTGCATGTTCTTGCTCCAGGATATCAGACCCGCTCTGTATATTGTGAGCATTGCTCCGAGAATTCCTAATGTGAGGACCACTGCTAAAATTCCTATGCCGGGGAAGCTCTGCTCATAGATCCACGTGATTCCGCCAAGAAACAGACCCTGACAGAAGGAGTAAGAGCAAATCAGTGGGGCACTAGTTGAGTTTGTGAATATGATTACCATAGCGAGGATGAACCCTGCTATTGCACCAAAAAAGGCCAGAGCACCTGCCTCTGGCATGAATATTGCAGTACCAATCGCTGTTGTCGCTATTATGATTAGTAGTATCCCAGTCTTCTCTGTAGTTCCCTCCATTGACATCATAGTTGATTCTTGGTCGTCCCACCATGGAGCTTCTGAATAGGCTCTCTTGTCAAAGGTAGCGTCGGTCAATGCAGGGTTCCCTGAACGGTACATATATCAAAGTCCTAAGGTTCTCCTTCTCAAGGTTTGGTACGGAAAATGTGAATGTCACGCTTCTTCTGAGTTTTGATTTAAACTGGGGGGTTTTGGACCACGGTTCTCCTCTCGTCCCTTTTCTTGGGCTTTTTGGATTAGGAATTGACAATTATTTAGAAAATCATGCTAAAGCATGTCCTTCAGGTGTACCCCGGTGTAGCTAGTTGGCTCTGTGACTATCTTAGTGGGAGGTCCCTCAGCGACGATCTGCCCTCCGAGCTCTCCTCCTTCAGGACCTAGGTCAATCACCCAATCAGCACATTTCACAACGTCCAAGTGATGTTCGATAATGATGATAGTGTGGCCGTTCCTTCTCAGACGCAGGAGCACTTCTATCAGCTGGTGAACATCGGAGAGAGCAAGTCCAGTGGTTGGCTCATCCAATACGTAAACGGTGTGCTTTCTGGCTGGCCTGTGCAGTTCGGTTGCTAGCTTGACTCTCTGGGCCTCTCCACCTGAGAGCGTGGTAGCGGGTTGACCGAGCCGGATGTACCCCAGACCTACGTCATTCAGCGTGGAAACTATCCTGTTTATTCCCCTGTGATTCTCAAAGAAGGAGCACGCCTCATGGACATTCATCTGTAGGACATCGTGGATGTTCTTTCCCTTCCACTCGACCTCCAGTGTTTCCCTGGTGTACCTCTTGCCCTTACAAACATCGCATGTTACCCAAACATCAGGGAGGAAGTTCATCTCCAACTTTGTCGAGCCGGCTCCCTGGCATGCCTCACACCTCCCACCTCTTACGTTGAAAGAGAACTGTCCTGGCTCATAGCCCCTCTCCTTGGCAAGGGGCGTCGATGCGAATAGTTGCCTGATATGGCCAAAAGCCTTGGTATACGTCGCCGGATTGGAACGAGGGGTTCTCCCAATCGGTGATTGGTCGATGACAATCACCTTGTCTATTTTCTCAATCCCTTCAATCGAATCGTGCGATCCTGGTGTCTCATCTGTACCCTGTAATTCGCGTTGCAGGACCGGTGCCAGTGTCCCGGTTACTAGGGAAGACTTTCCAGATCCGGAAACCCCAGTCACGGCTACCATGCAACCGAGTGGTATCTTAACGTCTATGTCCTGGAGGTTGTTCTGCCTCGCGCCCCTTATGACGAGCCATCGATCATCTTCGGGGTCAGACCTGTCAGCAGGGAGAGGGATCTCTGACTTGCCCGATAGATATGCACCGGTGATGCTCTCCTTGCTGGTCAATAGTTCATCGAATGTTCCACTGACGACTATCTCTCCGCCTTCCTTTCCTGCACCCGGGCCGATGTCGACTATCCAATCGGCCTGCCTCAACGTGGCCTCGTCATGCTCTACTACGATTAGGGTGTTGCCCAAGTCAGTCAACTCTCGGAGAGTCTCGAGTAGCCTTCCATTGTCTCTAGGGTGGAGTCCTATGCTGGGTTCATCCAGTACGTACATCACGCCGGTCAGCCTAGTACCTATCTGGGTGGCTAGTCTGATTCTCTGAGATTCCCCCCCGGATAGAGTATTCGCCCTTCTGTCGAGAGTCAAGTAGTCCAATCCCACCAGAGCTAGGAACCTCAGTCTGGCTTCAATCTCCTTGATTATCTCAGTTGCTATGTACATGGATCTCTCATCCAGTCTTTCTGCTTGGATCGCTTCCTTTGGCGGTGGTTCTCTGTCGAGTCTCTCCCAAGTATCGTCAAGGCCTCCTATTCTCCAATGTTGGACAGTCGCTAGGGCTTCAAGTACACTGCATGAGGATATACCGGGGAGCGTTGTAGAGCCAACAGTTACTCCGCTGACGGCTCTATTCAGCTTTCTTCCATTGCAGTCTGAGCATGGTTCGTCAGTCATGAATGAAGATATCCTTGATCTCGTTTTGTCTGAGGAGGTGTCCGTGTATGTTCTCCTCAGTCTAGCGAATACTCCCTCCCAAGGCTTGCTCATCCTGTATGAGGACCCTTTCTGTGAGGTGAACTGGAAGTTTATCGCGGTGCTTCCAGAGCCATTGATCAGGATGTCTCTATCGTCTTCGTCTAGCTCTTGGAATGGGATATCGATGGGTATTCCATAGTGCTGACAGGTCTGTATCATCTGACTCCTGTACCACCCTGACATCATGGAGCGCCTGAATGGTCTGATACAT
Organism: uncultured Candidatus Poseidoniales archaeon; assembly: GCA_964016345.1. GTDB lineage: Archaea > Thermoplasmatota > Poseidoniia > Poseidoniales > Thalassarchaeaceae > MGIIb-O5. The sequence goes on from CAXHFM010000004.1 coordinate 23,851, forward strand.
CCATCCTCTACGGTAGCATTCCTATCGACGACAAGGTCGTGAGAGAATGACCTTTGAACTCCGAGACCCTGGCATGAGGGGCAGGCCCCTAACGGATTGTTGAAGGAGAATACCCTGGGACTCATCTCAGGCAGGAAGGCCCCGTGCTCAGGGCATGCAAACTCCTCGGAGTAAGGGATTGTCTCCCCCTCCTTTGTCTTGAACCTCTGCTCCTCTGAATTGTCTGCTCCGGGCTTGGGTGCACTTACACTCTCCACTGCGATGGAGCCACCGCCTAAACGAAGCCCGATTTCTATTGCCTCCGTTAAGCGCTGTCTGTTTGACAAATGGAGGAGGAGTCTGTCGAGCCTGACATCGATATCGTGCCTAAGGTTCTTTTCTAGGACTGGTGGGTTCTCGAAATCGGCCTCTCTGCCGTTCACCTTTCCAGCTAGGAATCCCTGTTCGACAAACCCCTTGAAGAGATCTGAATGAGTGCCCTTTCGGTTTCTGACCGCCGGGCTCCATATCGCTATTGCATGGCCCTCGAACCTCCAAAGTACGTCATCGACTATCTCTTGGACGGTCCTGCGGGTTACTTCACGCCCACACTCAGGACAATGAGGTAGTCCCACTCTGGCCCATAGGAGACGGAGGTAATCCATGATCTCGGTCACAGTCGCTACCGTGGACCGGGGGTTGTGGCTACCCTGCTTCTGATCGATGCTAATTGCAGGAGAAAGGCCATCTATACTGTCACAGTCGGGTTTCTTCATCTGACCCAAGAACTGTCGTGCGTAAGAGCTGAGGCTCTCTACGTACCTTCTCTGTCCCTCCGCATAGAGGGTGTCAAAAGCGAGGCTTGACTTTCCAGACCCTGATACTCCTGATATCACCACAAACTTGCCCCTAGGTAGGCTGACGTCCACGTTTCTTAGGTTGTGTGTTCTGGCTCCCTTGACCTGTATCCACTCTTCGGCTGTATCGCCTTCTTTCCCAATCCCACTCATCGACAGCCCTGCTTAACGTGTGGTCCTGAGAGAGGCCGTCCTTGAATTCATGTATTGTTGAGAGTCAGAGGATTTGGAGCTAGTCTTCGGTGTAGAAGTAATCGGAGGTCCGTACGCCTTTGCCAATTCCACTCCACGGGTCGGTTTTGGCGGGTTTTTGCCTCTTAGACAGTCTTTTGCTGGCTATCAGACCCGTCATGGCAATAGCAATAGTGCCTAGAACTGCATATATCACGTCAATATTTTCCATAATATCGGCATCGTACTTTGGTATATGAGTGGGTGTTCAAGGGCTTAGGGCATATTCGATTGCTAATCCGTCCTCCTGTCAGATATCTCTCCAAGGATAACCAAGCCTGCGTACCCTCCAATTATCAGGGTCATTGGAGGGAAGATAGTGTTGGCTAGAGGACCTAGTGGGGATACGATATAGTCACCGATAATGAGCCCTAGAATTGCGGTTAAAAACGGAATGCAGTGATATGACCAAGGCATATTCTCGGCAAACCTCTCGGTAATAGTATCACCTCACTCCGTCATGATCAGGGCATGCTCTTTCAACTGATCCAGCGAAACAACCTGGAGGGTCTCCTCATGTGTGGATTCCAGTCGTACTGGGCAGGCTAGACCGATGTCTGCAGCGCTCTTCCACGTGTTGGCGCACACGCACCACCTATCTCCTGGGACGAGTCCGGGAAATTTGTAGCGTGGTGCGGGAGTGATTAGATCGTTCCCTCGGGATCTGGCGAAATCTAGGAATTCGGCCGTGACCTGGCAGCATACTGTATGCAGTGATCTGTCACTCCTATCTGTATTACAACAACCGTCCCTGAACCATCCGGTCATTGGTGACTCAGAACATGTCTCGAGCTCTGTACCCAAGACGTTGAAGGATGGAAGCACAGTCCTAGGGAGGAATGCTAGGTCTTGAAATGATGTATCTCTCAATAGTAGGTGTTTTGGCCCTTTTGTATGTCTCAAATAAAGTCAGTACTAAAAGGGGTTAATTCTGCCACGAATCATGGAATCCATGAATTACAGAGCTTTCGAGCTTACCATGGGGGACTCCACAGAGGAGACGGTCAGGAGGGGTACGATCATTCTCGCAGTGGTTGGCTTCTTGGCACATTCTGGTATCTGGGCACTGTATACCACAGGCAGAATTTCAATAGAAGGGGACGCGGTAGAGCTGGTTTCTTCTCCGCTGTCCTCTCTGTACACACCATTCTCGATTCTGTTGGTTTACGAGGTTTATCAGCTGATCAGGACCATTCCAGAATCCTTCTCCTCATCGGTTGGAAAGCAGTACGAGATAGCCACCCTACTGATAGTCAGGGACATACTGAAGCGCCTCTCTGAGATTGAGGGGTCTTCAGGATGGGGGATAGGTGACGACTTGGGTTTCCTACTGGTGGAAAGTGTAGCGTTCCTGGCCCTCTTCTACACTTCATTGACATACTACAAAATGAGCAATAATACTGGCAAGGAGGAGAGTTTGTCTGATGAGTTAACGGTCTTTATCGAATCCAAAAGAATCATCGCAAATATAATGCTACTCGTGTTCCTATTGACGGCTGCTTACTCGTTCCTGACATGGGTTGGATCTGTTCAGGAAGGTGGTGGAGCGGTTAGCAGGACTATATTCTTCCTTGATTTCTTCACGTTCCTAATTCTCGCTGATATCTTGATACTCCTGATATCCTATTGGTTCTACACTGATTTTGGCAACCTAGCCAGGAACACTGGTTTCGTTCTGTCGACGGTAATCATAAGGGTGGCTATTTCTTCTGAAGGAGTCTCTTCAATGATCCTCTTTACGCTGAGCGGGCTTGTAGGAATTGCCATACTCAGGATGTTCCTTCCCAAGTCGGAAAGCCAAGTCTCTTGATGCTTGTTAACAGCCTACAGCACTACTGTGACAGAGCCTACAGCTCTTTCAGCCTTGTCTCTGGCTTCCTCAATACTATCACCCAGTGCCAGGCAGACGCCGAGTCGCCTCTCGCCCTTTACCTCGGGCTTCCCAAACAAACGTAAGTCTGTGTCCTCCTCTTTCAGGGCAGAATCGACATTGACGAACGAGGGGGATTTTGAATCTCCCTTTCCCATAATGACGTGGGACGCTGCTGGTCCGTACTGTCTGATATTTGGGATGGGGAGGCCCAGTATAGCTCTGGTATGCAAGGCAAATTGGGAAAGATTTTGCGAAATCATGGTTACCATGCCGGTATCGTGAGGCCTAGGAGAGAGTTCGCTGAATATCACTTCCTCTCCCTTTACGAAGAGCTCTACTCCGAATATACCATACCCGCCGAGGCCATCAGTAACCGTCTTGGCCATCCTTTGGGCCTCTGTAAGTGTCCTCTCTGTCATGGGTTGGGGCTGCCAGGACTCTTGGTAGTCTCCATCGTCCTGCCTGTGGCCGATCGGGTCGACGAAGGTCGTCCCCTCCTTGTGCCTGAGTGTTAGAAGGGTTATCTCGTAATCGAAATCGACGAAGCCCTCGACGATGACCCTACCAGCTCCGGTCCTTCCTCCATCTTGGGCGATTGACCAAGCCGATTCCATACCTGTCTCGTCACGGATAGTACTCTGACCCTTCCCAGAAGAGCTCATTATGGGCTTCACTACGCATGGAAAACCTATTCGCAGACAGGCTTCGGTAAATTCATCTTGGTTGTCTGCAAAGGCGAATTCTGAGGTTCTTATTCCCAGATCTTTAGACACAAACTTCCTGATTCCCTCTCTATCCATTGTTAATTTTGCTGCCCTGGCAGTTGGAGTTACGCTATATCCCTCGGCCTCCAACTGCAACAGGGTATCAGTGGAAATAGCTTCTATCTCCGGGACTATATGGTTGGGCTTCTCAGTCTCTATGATATCACGAAGGGCCTGGCCATCCTGCATTGGTATAGTGTAGCTCCTGTGAGCGACCTGCATCGCTGGGGCATTGTCATACCTGTCAACAGCTATTACCTCGACTCCGAGTCTCTGCGCGGCTATCGCTACCTCCTTCCCGAGCTCTCCAGAGCCTAGTAGCATCAGCTTAGTTTGGCTTTTTGTGTTTGGAGTTCCCAGTGTAGTCATAGAACTGCATGGAGGCTGGGAATTTGAAACTAGCGTATAGAATGATACTGGGGGTCGCCGAGACTGAGAATGTTTATTCCCAATAACCCGACACAAAAGACATGGAAACAACCAGAGCGGCTTTGATGGCCACACTGATGCTAACAGCCGCCCTTGCAGGTTGCATGGGCGATGATACATCCGACCTAGATGCCAGGATCTCCGAGCTAGAGCAGTCCAACATGGAGCTGGAGGAGAGTCTAGTAACGGCACAGGGCGAGAGCGCTCAGCTTCAGAGCGCTCTGGACCAGAGCGTGCAGGACTACTCTGCGGTACAGGTATTGCTCGCCTCGGTAGAGGTGAACGCGATGGAGCTTCAGGCGCAGCTGGACACTATGACGGAGAGCCGTGACTCGTTGGCGACAGCCTTGGACGAGGCAGGGGAGTTCGCAGACGAAATAATGGCTGTCATTGACAGCATGAACGAGACCATGGCCACCCTCTACGACGCGCTTTCGGAGAACGCCACACTCGCCCAGCAGTGGCAGATAGAGGCCCAGAGCGCGGTCGCGGACTTGCGCAATGCTGACTTGCGTGGTTCGAGCCTCTATGGCGCAAATCTGTATGGAGCGGATTTGAGGCACTCGAGATTGGATAATGCGAATCTAAGGTATGCCATACTGGTAAATGCCGATATGAGGGGTGTCATGCTTCTTGGTGCGGATCTGGGTGGCGCTCAACTTGATGGAGCCAAGACTGGTAGTATCGGAACATTCAGTGGTGGTAGCAGTTGCCCCTCTTCATTACCTAGTGGTTTTCGTTGTGTTGAAGGTAGTACAGACGATGGCTACCCGTTGGCTTCCCTGATGGGGCCTCATGCGGATCTCAGTGGCTCGGACTTCCACAACTTCCAGGAGACGAACCTCGATCTATATTCTTCTAATATGCAGAACAGCCACTTCTACAACCTCAACATGAACGGTGCGGACATGAATAACGCGGATTTGAGCGGTGCCACGTTTGAGAACGTCAACCTGTACAACTCTGACCTCTCGGGCGCAGACCTGACGGGAGTAAGCTGGACCAACGTCATGTGCCCCGCAGGGGGCAACTCCGACGATAACGGGAACACATGCGAGAACAACATCTAGTTTGCTCTTGCCTTGGGGCCTGTCTCGGTCGGTATCGAACCCGACAGGTCCCACTGCTCGAAGATGTACTCCTCTGTCTCCAAACGGAAAAGTAGGGTTCCTCCATTGTAGGCTATCATGGTCCCTAGGATAATTGTCAGTGGATAAAGAGTTGTTTGGCTCGATGGGTCCTCTTTTATCGGTACCAGAGTGCGTCAATTACATCCCCTGCCTTGCCGTCCGTGTCTGGCGGGAGCAATGTCAATCCGTTGTGAGCCACCATGCTGTGGATGTTCCCCGACCCTTGGTGAGTGTGAGTTGTCGCAAGTAGCTCCCCTCTATCTGATCTTATTCTTATTCTTCGCAGGCATAGCTTCCCAGGCGCACCTGAAACGTCTGACTCGAGCCTTACTGAGACCCTCTCGCTAAGGCTTGGCCCCATCTCGTCATGATAGCCGAGGGACCTTGATATCCACGAGGCAACTAGGACATGGAAGACAACGAGGCTGCTGACAGGGTTCCCTGGAAGACCGAAAAGAGGCGTTCCTTTCCATGTGCCGAATAGTGGTGGTCCACCCGGTCTGAGCCTCATCCTCCAGAAGGAGATACGTCCCTCCTCTTCCATAATCTTGCGAACAAGGTCCCATTCCCCCATGCTAACGCCTCCGATGGTCAGTATGGCATCGCAGTATGACAGTGAGTCCAGTGTTTCTCTCAATTCGTCCAATGAGTCATTCGCCGACTCGTGCCTGACGGCCACACAACCCATCGACTCTACCAAGGAGGCAACGGCATGAGAATTGGATTCGTAAATCTGTCCGTGAGAGAGCTCTTGGCCTGGTTGAATCAGCTCATCTCCTGTAGATAAGATCGCGATTCTTGGTCTTTTGATGACATTAATGTCTCCGTGTCCCATAGTCCCAGCCAGTGCTATGGTAGCCGATGAGAGGAGGGATCCTGAAGGTAGGGCCTCCTGCCCTATCGAAAGGTTCTCTGCCCTCCTCCTGATGAATCCGGCTCTGGCTGGTCCTTTGATGAGGACATAATCGCCGTCAATAGCCGTGTCCTCAATCATAACAATGGCATCAGCCCCAACGGGAAGAGTCGCTCCTGTCATGATTCTGCAGGCTTGACCAGTCCCTATCTCCGGAGGGCTTTCGCCTCCTGCCTGGCTCGTGCCGACGATTTCTAGCCTGGCTCCCCCCTCTTCACAGTCCGATTCCCGAACAGCGAAGCCATCCATGGAAGAGTTATCGAACCCAGGATCGTCGACCTTTGAGAGTAGGGGGACAGCAGTGACCCTTCCTCGGGCTTCCCCGATCGGCACCATTTCCGTGCGTCTTAACAGGGGCTCGGTGAGGGAAATCTGGATAGCCTCGTCCAGTGATACCCCCGTCTCCATGGCCCTGCATGCGTGGTTGGGTTCAAGTGTTCTTCCACTGTGGTATGGGTGTGTATGACCTTGGGTTCGGACTCATTCTGCTCGGTCTAATGCTGATGGCAGTGCTCTATTCGAGCATAGGGCATGGGGGCGCTTCCGGGTATCTCGTGGTCCTCTCGCTGACTAGCTTCGGCATGATGGAGCCCGTTTGGTTGAAGCAGAACGTTTGGTGCCTGAACCTAGTGGTTTCATCCATAGCATTCTACCATTACAGAAATTCTGGGTTTCATGACTGGGGGCTGACCATACCATTCGTGATCAGCAGTGTACCGATGGTGCTGGTAGGGAGCTACATGAGAGTCGATGGGGCATTGTACGATATGCTACTATCTTTCGTTCTATTGCTTGCGGCTTGGAGGCTCTTTTCTACTGTCGATCATGATGAGCAGGGCATCTATGAGGCTCCTGGATTCAAGAAAGAGGTCCTGGGAGTAGGGGGAGGAATTGGCTTTGCTAGTGGTGTCATAGGCCTCGGAGGGGGGATCTTCCTCTCGCCTCTGATAATCCTCAAGAAATGGGGCTCACCGAAAGCGACGGCCGCCACTGCCTCGGTTTTCGTCTGGCTCAATTCCGCTGCGGGTTTGATTGGATCCAGTGTCTCCGAGGGATTCGGAGTGGAGTTCTCCGATCTGGCCCCCTTCGCCGTAGCGGTGTTGATTGGGGGTTTTCTGGGTAGTCGATATGGGGCTGGATTTGCACCGCAGAACAGGGTCAGGGGGTTTCTGATTGTGGTTCTCGTTATTGCCTCAACAAGGAGAGTCCTAGGTGTTGTAGGGCTCTGGCCTTGATCAGAATCCTATCTTGTCTTCGTGGCCGCACTCTGGATGAGGGCAAATCACGGTATATCTGTCCCTGGTGGGCTTGGGTATCCTCATCATAGCTCCACAGAAGGAGCACTGATGTGTGATTACGTCGGGCTCCTTGTTGATGGGTTCCTCTGGCTCGTCGAACTCTTCGGCGGAAACAGTCCACCCTTGTTGATCTGAGTAGGTATCCTCCTCGTCAGTGATCTTCGTTTGCCTCAGCCTGAGATTAATCTTAATCCTTCGGCCTTTCTTTTGCTTCGGCTTACCCTTGGGCTTACCCTTGGGCTTACCCTTGGGCTTGCCCTTCGGTGGTGCCTTCTTGGGAGGTCTTCGCGCTTCCTTGGAGGGAGGCGTTGGGGTAGGGAGTGGGTTTACCTCGGTAGGAGGTGGTGCCTTACTGGGAGGCGGTGGAGGTGCCTTACTGGGAGGCGGTGGAGGTGCCTTACTGGGAG
>CAXHFM010000005.1:0-31342 GCA_964016345.1 uncultured Candidatus Poseidoniales archaeon
GCACGTAAGTCTCGTGGGCTCGGAGATGTGTATAAGAGACAGAACATCATCTGCACGGATTGTATCATGGCTATGGGATTAACAACATTCTTTCCAGCATGTTTTGGGGAGGATCCGTGAACGGGTTCAAAGAGCATGTGTTTGGGCCCCATATTCGCGCTCGCGGACATTCCCATTCCTCCTTGCAATACACTGGCCAGATCTGTGGCGATATCGCCAAACATGTTCGGAAGGACTACCACGTCTAGATCCTCTGGATTCCTGACGAGCCACATAGTGAAGGCATCGATATAAGCCTCTTTTACCGATATATCGTGATTTCTCTCAGCGAACTCCCTGAATATCTTCCTGAAAAGCTGGCACCCCCTGGTTACATTGGACTTGTCCACGCATGTTACGGACTGGGATACTCCCGTCTTTCTCTGTCTGTGCTTGGCATAGTCGAAGGCGAATCTGATAACTCTCTCGCTACCCCTCCTCGAAATTGGACGAGGGTCCCAGGCAACCTCTCCATCCAAGCCGGGAAACTCTTCAATTACAATTGGTTCATCCTTCTTTCCTAGAGCCTTTTGCTCCATTCTTCTGAGAAGTGAGTGATAGAGTCCTTCCGTATTCTCACGAATCATGATAATGTCTACCAAATCTGGATTCCAGACTTGCTTGTGAACACCATGCACCTTGTGAGTGACACCTGGGTAAAGTTTGACTGGCCTTACATTGGCATATAGCTCCAAGCCTGATCTAAGTCCAAGAATGGTCTGTCCGCCAGCCATGTCTCCATTAGGAAGTCTGGCATCGGGCCATCCAATAGCACCCAGGAGAATGGCGTCAGACTCATCTCTGCAATATTCGAAAGACCCTTTTGGCCACTCTTCACCCGTTTCAAGATAGTACTGACCGCCACATGGAATCTCATTTATATCGAACGATACAGGACTATTTTCCTCAAAAACTGAAAGGATTCGCAGTCCTTCTCTCATTACTTCTCGCCCAGTCCCGTCGCCGGGTAATACTGCTAGCCGATAGGTAGTCATGTGTCTCGGCAAAAGTTCATCATTCATCAATTAACCCCTATGTGATGATGGCCCAACTAGAGGATAGTTGATAGACGGTCACTGAGAATGAGAGCGCAATGGAGCGCGCACCCGAGGATGGCAAGGAAAGTCCACGGATAGACGTAAGGACTCTCCCAGAATCTGTAGCTAGGCTCTGGGAAACAATGCTGAGGTTGGATCCTTCTTGGGATTTGTCTTCTTGGCTGGACGAAAGAGCGTTGGAAGAGTTAGAGTTGGTCGAGAGTCACTTAGGAAGGGAGAGGTTGCGACTAGAGCAACGTCTCCACAGAATAGAGACTTTAGTAAAGAGGCTGAAAAGGCAAAGAGAAGTGGTTGGTACGGGGATTGAGGACCCACATCAGAAAAATCTATTTGACATTTATGAGATAAACAGTAAATCGACGCAAAAAGATTCTGAAACGAGTGATGAAGGGGAGCCTGCTGTGCATTTCGGATCTTTCGATGTTGGAGACGACCCGTTGCTGGCCATTGTTGCAGAGCATGTCTTAGGGTTGCTAGAGCTTCGCTCACTGGAAGGACCAGCTCCTGTCCATTTTGACTCTTTGATGGGCAATCTCATCCCTCTTGGGATTAGAGTAGACGATCTTGACGAAGCGATAGCATGGCTCCTTCAGAGTGAGCTTATTATCGAGATTGAAGAGGACTCTTTTTCTCTCAGTGGATAAGCAATTTTCCTGACTGATATACAACCTTTCAAAAAAGGTTGATGATTTCCGTATATCGATAACAATGGTAAGTGAAGCGGCAGGATGGTATGCTAGGCTGGATCAGGCTTGTCCTGATAGAGCGAAGCAAATCAGATGCTGGCTGGATTTCTGGGAGTCCTCAGTAATTTCTGGAACGCCTATCGCTGCATCCCTGCCTAATTCGTGGCCAACTCTTCCTGCTGGTCTACTAACCGATCCAGGTGTGGTTTTGGAAAAGCTACTGTCAAGGTATGAAGCAGTTGAAGATGGGCGTTCTCCAAAGGGGGCATACTCGACTCCATCTAGGCTTGTTGGATCGATTATAGCAGACGAGCTTGCCAGTGGAGGTCATAGCAAGAAGAAGGAGTCACCTCCGACTCTGTCTCTATCTGTCATCCCGCCGGCGTTCAGAGACTACGCACAGAAGTTGAACAGCGAAGCCTCGGCTACCACAGGGGAAGATGACTATTCTGACAATTCGGAGAAGACTAGCTCTGGAATCCCCCTGCCTTTCGCCGACCCTAGTTGTGGTGCGGGATTGGTTGTATCGCAACTAATAAAACTTCATGCACAGAGGATAGAAATCCTTTCTGATGAGAATAGATGCACTGATACCTTGAGATTGTTGGAGGGCTTGCAGTTGATGGGTTTCTCGGGTCTTGCTGTAGAAGCCGCTAGAAGGAGAATACTCATCACACTAGGGAAAGCTGGATTAGTGGATCTGTCTGGAGATAGTAGGAGTCAGATGATTGGTCGTGCTGAAGCTGAAATGATTCTTGAAAGTAATATCCTAGAAGGTGACCCCCTTCTCGGCGAGTGGCCGTGGAATGAGAGCCCAAAGCTACTGATTAGTAGGCCCCCTTGGATCAGGATAAAGGACAGATTCAGAGGCCACGAGCAGGGGAGCCATCTTCGAAAAGAGCTTTCCAGTAAGTTAAGAAATGCAACAGAGTACGATGGGAGTCTGAGATTTTCCGCCCTTCGTGGAAATGTGAACATGTATAGATTGTTTCTCGAAAGGTCGATGCATCTCGTCGGCGAAGAGGGCAGGATTAGAATGATCGTTCCAGATTCCCTTCTGAGGGAGAGAAGCAGTGCACCCCTGAGAAAGCTACTAGTCGAGAGCAATGAGTGGTTCTCCACTTGGTCATTTCCTGATCCAAGTAGGGTATTCCCTGGCATAACTCAAGGGGTGGCGGTATTAGGGCTTACAGTGGGTGGCAAGACTGAGAAGATGGTGAGCTATGGGCCTCTCAGCGCAAATGATATTTCCACCGAGGTGGGCCTCTCGAGATCATCCCCCTCTCTAGACTTGGAGAGAGGTTCATGGTCTTCTTGGACCGATGCTACTTGGGCAGTTCCGAGGATGCCAATAGATTCCTTTGACAGGAAGAAAGTTATCGATTCGATTAGTAGATTGGCGGATAAACCTAGGTTGTCGGAAGAGGGCAACTGGTTGAATCCAGATGGAAATTCTGTTAGGGTGAGAGTCGGTGAAATTGACCAGAGTTCATGGTCAGAATATATTGAGGACTGGTCGGAAGGAAGTTCAGAAACACCTTTCATTCGAAACGCTCACTTCGAAGTAATCGATGATGAAGTTTGTCTACATCATCCAGCTTTCGATAATGATGTTGAGTATGGTGCAATTCAGAGATCCCAAGCATCTTGGAAGGGAGATGTTAATTCTCCATCTGGCCCTAGAATTGCTTGCCAGGCCATATTAGGGTCAAATAATGACCGTCGTCTTCGCTGGGCGGTCATTCCTGATGGTTGCGTCTTGAGTAACTCAGTGAACTATCTCGAGTTCTCGGATAATGTGGTCGATTCTCTGGTTGGCAAGGGAGGGGGCTCGCTACTTGTTGGTCTAGAGTGGCTTTGTAAGGTCTTGAATTCTGAGGATTTGGAGATTTGGTCAAGAGCATGGGGGGCAAATAATAACGTGAACAACTATGAGATTGAAAATCTTCCTTTCCCCGTTCCGGAAGACGAGTTAGCGTATTCAATATAGTTGAGCCACTACTATCAATAAAGCGGAAATAGATTTCCGTTGTGGGGAAGAATTAGACATAATTAACCGAATAGACTATTATCGTTGCTTATCCTAAACTGGTCGTACTATCATGCAAGTGTGTCAAGAGGAGATGAGGTAATGGGCATCAATCCTAAGATTGGAATAACCGGACTGCCGAGATCTGGTAAGTCAGCAGTTCTAGATAAGGTCGTCAAAATGATCAAAGAAGAGAGTTCTTCGTCTCTTGAAATTCCTGTGATTGCAGGTATGAGATCAGAGGCAATAATTGAGAATGGTGAGAGAGTTGGCTACGCTTGCGTCGATATCGTAACCGGGGAGAGGGGAATAATGGCTCATAAGGAGATTGACTCACGTCACAGGGTGCTCGGATACGGTATTGACCCCAGTGAGATTGATAGGGTTGGTGTTCCAGCGATTCTGAATGCAATTGGTAATTGCCAGTACTTAGTTATCGACGAGGTTGGGAAATTTACTGTAGAAAGCGAGGGTTTTGTATCCGCAGTTCGTGAGGCACTAAAGTACGACATGCCTAGTCTTTTGACTCTTCATAAAAAGAGTCGGCATCCACTTCTCCAAGATATTAGGAGAAGGGACGATGGACGTATCTTGGAAGTAACTCCAGTTAACAGGGCGCTATTACCCTATAAGATACTGAAACTAATCCAACAGGACTATTGAGACGGAGAAGTTGATTCGCTGAACCCCCTGTTGATTAACATGAGCTCCCCCTCTATCCGACTCAGGAGGGTCTTGCTAGGCGTACTGATATCGATGATTTTTATTACCTCAATATCCATTGGAGATGGTAGCCTCATAATTCTAGATGAGGATATTTCAAATGAGGACAAAAGGTCGTTTGCTTTCCCTGCATTAGCGGCCATTTGTGGATTGATGCTTTTAGGAATGAGGAGAGCTGAGGGCAGAAAACATGGGGGGTTCTTTCTTGACTCTTGGATAAGCAGAGAATCCGAGGATGAGATGATATCCAGATTAAAGCGAGAGCAGGACGAAGCTGGTGTTGAAAAAATGGGTGGAGCCTGGGCAGAATTAGAGAAAGTACACTTAGAAAGAAGCCTGGAAGAGGAGTAGAAAGAAACGAAAGATTGACTGTTGGGTCGCCCTCGTGAGGCCGGGTGAGAGAATGAGCGAGGTACCTGATGAGCTAAGATATACCAAAGAGCATGAGTGGATTAGGGTCGAGGGGGATTCTGTAGTTATTGGGGTGACGGACTATGCGCAGAACGCACTTACTGATGTTGTATGGGTTGAGCTGCCGGAAATGGGTGCCGTTGTTGGCTCAATGGACTCATTCGCTAGTGTAGAGTCTGTAAAGTCAGTTAGTGAGATTTATGCTCCAATAAGTGGGGAAGTTATCGAGATTAATGAGGTTTTAGAGGACTCTCCAGAGCTGATCAATGAAGATCCTTATGGGTTGGGTTGGATTTGTAAAATGTCTATTTCTGATAATTCTGAGCTTGCGTCTTTGCTGGATGGGTCTACTTATCGTGGGCTCATAGAGGAATGAAAATGAGGGGCTCGACCACCTACATCTACTTCGATGGTTCCTGTGGCGAGAATAGGAATGTAACCTCCGAGACTCCCGCTGGATGGGGTTTCTGTGTAGTGAGCGGAGACAATGGAATTGGTAGAGGACATGGAGAGATTGTTAACGAGAAGAGTGGGGCTGTTGTCACTAACCCACTTGATGAAGAATACATAGGAGCCAGAGTTGGTTCGAACAATACTGCTGAGTTGAGTGCTTTCGCACATTCACTTATCTGGATTCTCAAGAGTCATCATTCAGGAAGGATAGTGGTCAGGGGAGATTCTGAGTATGCCATGAATATAGGGTCGGGAAAGTGGAAGGCTAAGGCTAACAAGGAGCTAGCAACCAGGGTTCATCTACTCTGGCAAGAAGTCCATGCCTCTTTTGATATTTCAACGGAGCATGTGAGGGCTCATGAGGGGCATAGATGGAATGAGCGTGCTGACCACTTGGCCTTCAGAGCAATGAAAGAAGAATTGCCTCTTCCGCTTCAATTCTGGAAACCTGGCAAGAGATAGTCAAATTATCTGGAGTAGATATAGGAATCCTAAGAATGCGTGGATGATTACCAACACGGCCATTACATCGCTGAACCTTCCATGTAAGTCTCTAGTTTTTACTATGTTCTTTCCTTCCCTTCTCAATGTGCTGGTCTTTCTGCCCAGATACCATAAGGCCCCCATGAGCACAAGTGCCAGAATTCCAGCCCAGCCGTGGTAATGATTGGGAATCAGTTGTCTTAGTGCTTCTTCATTGCTTTGACCAGAGATGATTGCCTCGACAATCTGTGCAATAAATGCTACTGAGATAACAAAAATGAGGTATGCCATTATCCTGTTTCCCGATTTTTCATGATTATTCAGAGCTGAAGTCCTTTCATTTCCTCTTAGCACCACTCTTTCTCTTCTCCAAGACCTTTGTTTCATGAATGCCCATATCAAGGCGAGAGCCAGTATTGGATGGATCATCAAAATTGCCACTCTGATAAAATCCATGTGTCGTCCGAGGCGCGATTGCTTATTTCCTCTACTGACGCGTAGATTACCAAGGCGATGTGTTGATGTACAGAGCGCATAGGCCCAGAGACGGGGTTGTACTGTGGAGGAGTACCTTCTGGACTGTTTGGAAATACTAAGCAGGTCAGGGGACCATGTAGCAACGCGGAGAAAGAAGCTTACTAACGGCCCTTCATGGTCATTACTTCAAGATTCGAGCTGGAAGGCTCTTGCTTTGATTGCGGCCAGTAAGGAGGCAGGTCATGCGGTGGGCTCTGATGATAATATGGGGAAGAGCCGCGCGCGCAGAGTAGGTAGAAGGGGGGGCCGTGGAAAGATTACTACGACTTCCGACAAGCTCGCTTCACCGGACGATGCTATCTCCAGTGGTTATTCCTGTGGATACAGACTTGCTGTACTCATAGCACAAAAAAATAGGTTTAGTAAAGATGAGTGGAAAGTGACTTGGGATCAAGAGATGGATGTGATAAGACAGGAGTGTAGAAATGGAGTTCATCCTGTGTGGGAGAGGCTTGCCAGAGAATCTCCCCTTCTTGCGGAGCTGGGTCTTTTCCCGATTGTGAAGCCCGAATCTAGTTTTGGAGAAAGAGGCCCGTGGATATTGGAGTCAAGGATAGATTATTCCAATAATGAGTCACTTAGAAGCTGGTTGAATTTGGCTGCACCGTTCAAGCTTTCAGCTTCACAACTGAAAGTTATCCAGAAGATTGAGAAAGATCTCAGGAAAAATCCTCGTCGTAAACTTTGGGAAGAATGGATGTCTCCTTCGTTGACTGGATTAAAGGGAGATGCAATGCTACTCGAGGGCCTGTTGTTGGCCGCGGCTCAATCTGGTAGGGCCAGAGGAGTGTTAGAAAATATTGAAGGGGACTGTGCTGAAGTGGCTAGAGATCTCAGTATCCTAATTTCTCTTAGGGAAGAGGAGGATTGTGACTGGAACCAAACTGTCGAAAGGAAAGAGGAGGATATGTTATCTTGCGCAATCAAAATAGAAGGGTGGCTCAGAGTAGATCTTTATCCTGCAGAAATGGCTCCTGATTTGGCAATGGAAGGGATTTCTATTATTGAAGAGAATGGTAGAAGCATTCCATCCAAGTTAGCTTGGATAGCATCAGAAGGACTCGTTAAATCTGGAGATTTGTCTACCGCTCTGAGTTACATTGAAGGAAAGGCAGTACATGATCTCAGAGGACTAAAGACATGCTTGACTATGATAACAACTGATTCTAGTGGGATTTCTCTTGATTCCATAGTTTCTGGATTACCGAATCTCAATGAAGAGTGTCTCAGATTGGCTCTTAGTCACCCTAATTCACCATCCCAGATTAGGACAACGGCGGCTACTATACTATCCAAAATTGATCAAATAAGGTATACTGATGAGATCATATCGTCTTTTACGATGTCAGCAGAGATAAAGGGACTAACAGATATGCTAATTGAGGAGGTTTCCTTACAAAGAGCATATCCATTTCGTGTCATGTTGTCGTGGCACTTGATCACTGCAAAAGACTCTATAGGGATTTCATCAAAATTATTGGATGCAAGAAGAGTGGCCCTTGCATCAATAGAAGAGGCAGAGATAGATGGGGTACTTTCAGAGGTATGTGTGGGTCTGATTTCTCTCCTTGATGGGATAAGCAGTAATCTTGAGGCGGTTCATGATAAGCTGGATTCTGAAGGACTGAAGACCCTGAAAGAGGTTAGGATGGCTCTGGGGCCAGAAGGAGATGGAATAGTTAAGGAAGTGAGAATAGAGAAGTTGGTTAATTCAGTCAAAGACGCTGATTTGACATTACTGGAGAGGAGGCTTTTCGAGGCAGTCATAACTGCACTGATTCTCAATAGGGCGGCTGTAAATCTCCAAAATGGGGAGGCTCCCAGTAGAGATCAAGCTATCTCATCACTTGAATCAGTGATTTCATCGGAGAGCGTTTCAATGAGAACAATAAGATTCTCCTCTGACCTAGTTTTCGAACACTCTGTAGGTATTGAGTCGCTGGATAACTGGTATAGGGAGAATGATAGTAAAAGTCCCGAGGCTCAGATTGTTAAGGCGGCTCTACTAGAAAGGAGTGGTGATTTGATTGGTTCGGCATGGGCGTACAAAGATGCGGCTTCTAAGCTGATGGAAATAGATATTGAAAGATCTGCGATATTCCTCCGATGGTCTCTGATTTCGTTCGCACATGGAGGAGGATGGAAGGAGGCAGTTTCTCTTATTGATGCATATCCGACTCTCTCAGCCTCAGTAACAAACAGATTCAAAATGTATCTCAATGTCTGTAAAGATCACACGGAAAAGAATCAGTTGGGGGCTACATCGAGAGTTATAGATCATGTGAGCAACGAGCAACGCGGCAGAGATGGCGAGGAGGATAGTTCCTCTATGGTCGAGTCTCTTGAGTCAATCAAAATGTATCCTGTTGAGCATGGACTTCCGATAGATCCTTTCCAGGGCAGGGTGATGGCGGCTATAATGAAGATGAGCCATTCATCGCAATCTCGGAGATCTGATCTTGAGAGAAGATTCGATTCTGAAATGAGGTCAAAAGAGAAAGACACTTTTTCAATTGTCACTGTTATTGAGCAAATTGCTGAAATGAGTCCAATTAGAGCACTTAGGATGTTTGAGAGGGCTTTGAAATCAGGAGAGTTTGAAGGTAGAGAAAAGAAAATCCTGGAAAATACTCAGAGGAACCTGTTCACAAGACAGTCAGGAAAGATTTCGGTTGGTGAAAGAAAGACTCTTGGAAGCTTGGGTCTGAAGCCTTTGGTATTGGTGGATACAAATATCCTGATAGATGCTCTCAAGGATGATTTACTAAGGGAATTATCACCAGATAGCCTTGGAAGTTTTGATTGGACTATGCAGAGGGCATTTCACTGGAAGTTGAGATCCCTTGCTAAAGAGGGGCGCGTCCTACTGAACATCCCTAGGGCCGCGATGGGAGAGTTCATGAATCGTGTCAGATCCACAGACATAGTTCTGGACTTATTTGAGAACATGTATATTGAAAGATCTTCATGGGACAAGATTGTATCCGAGAAGTTTCTACAAGAGAGAGTGTCTTCTATCGTTTCAGTTTTCAACAACTGGGAAGGAGGTGATTTGGAGAGTGTCTCCACTGAGATAGGTCTAGAGGATTTCCTGACTAATCATAGGGAGATTTTCAGAGTGGTAGACCAGCATAAGAGAGAGCATAAGGAGGATATCCCTGCAAGAACAGAAATAGGTGGCGAGGCAATTTACCCAGAAAAAGGGGATTGTGATATAATGAAGAGTGCCGCAGTAATTGCTGATTCTTTCTCCCCAGGCGTAGGAAGTGTTGCAGTTGCAACCAGAGACTCCGACTTCAAACTAGTCTCAAGAGCGTTGGAAGAAGAGTTTGGGTTTGGTGTAATAGGCGACCTTCAACAACTGAACAAACTGGCTTACTTGGACTAATAATCAATCATTTTTTGATTCCAGAGAATTCCCCATACTCCTCATGATCGATGTTGCCGATTCTATCTTATCTACTGTCTCAACGCTTTTTCCAGCAGACCAAAGATCTTTCGCTGAAGACTTTTTACCCCTGGCTAATGACCTCATTCTCCAGAATGAGATACCTGTTATCAATACCCTGACACGATGCTTGAATCTACTATTTAGAAGTCTTCTGATAAGCCAATTACTATGCTTCTTGGAGCCTTTAGTTTCTATGACTGCAATAGGGACCCCAGTAAGTTTTGTTGTCCATGTGATATCTTCTTCTTTCGCATTGACTATGGCATCTTTGTAATCCTGTGGAGTCGTGCATTCATGTGTAGCGATAAATCTAGTTCCCATCTGTACTCCATCATATCCCATCCGCATAGCCGCAATGAGTTCCTTTTCACTCCCAATTCCTCCGGCGCAAATAAGTGGAACACCAAGATCTGATAGATCTTCATACATCTGTTCCATTGAAAAATCGCCCAAATGGCCTCCCGCCCTGTTATTAACACAAATCAATCCATCGACACCACAATCGATTCCCTTGACGGCGTGTGTCCTGTTAGTCACATCGTGGTAGACGACGCCCCCTTTGGCGTGAACCCTCTCGCACACCCAATCAGGCTTTCCCAATGAAGTGACAAAGAATCTTATTCCTTCTTCGAGAGCTATGTCGATCCATTCGGACATTCTCTGGAGATACTTTTCACTACCCTTTTCTATTAGTGCATTGAATCCTACTGGATTACTTGTCATGGTCCTAATATGACGAATCGCTGTCCTCAGTCCCTCTTTAGTATCAGGTTTATTATAACCGTGCACCATAGTCAGGGAGACTGGTTGTACTATTGCGATTCCTCCTCCCTCTGAAGCTGCAGCGACTAGCTCGGGGTTGGAGCAGGGATACATGGCCCCACATATAATTGGGTACTCGATTCCGGCGTCTTTTGTAAGTCTCGTCACTACCAATCAATCACTTCCTATTATCTACGAGAAGATTCCACTTGAAGACCCATTCTGAAACCACATCTCCAGCAGAGTCCTTTCCGATTGATATAAGATCAACATCAACAGCCTCGCCTTTCTTCAGGCTCTCTTCAATCGCCTCTCTAGCCTTGAGTACATCTGAACAGATAAACGTGATTCTTCCTTTGGCCCTCTTGACAAATTTTGCTTCTGTACTGATTACGAACATCCTTAGCTTCTCGTCCATTGACCTTGATATTGCGAAAGGGGCCGCTCCAGTTGCTAGTTCAGCGCCCATACCCTGGACCGCCCAGTACATTGTCTTGAATGGGTTCTGAGATCTCCAACCACCTGGTAATGATGTAACACATTCCTCGCTGTTAAGCACGTCCATCCTTAGTCCGGAAAACCAAGCGGCAGGCATGGATAGAGCTGTGAATGCTCTGAATTTCATTCGACCGGTTAGTGATTTGTATTGCGAGATTAGTTTGGTGTCATCAATTGGCACCTTATCACCTCATTATCTATCCAGCTCATCTACTATGGAACAATATTTTTCCATTGCTTCAGACTCAGACATTCCTGAGATAGCATTCCACGCCTTCCATTTCGCCCTTTCTCTCATTCCGCCACTGGCTCTCCCTTGGCAATCTCCATCAGTAGCCTGTTTGAATAGAGCATACAATTCTAGGAGTTGATTGTTTGAGGGCCTTTCTGATAAATCCCATACTTTCTTCGATGACCTCTTAAATTTAATTTTCAGCGATTGGCTGGGCTTCCCCGTCATCAGAACATCTCCGTTGGGAATTCCATAACGGACTTATGGCCGGACTGAATCTTGGCTGCCAAGCTTACTGTCTCCGGGAATATTCTTTTGAAGAAGAACCGTGCACTTGCTATTTTGGCGTCATAGAATGGGTCGCCTTTCTTCTTTGAGGCTGTCTTGGCTATCTTGGCCCACATGTATGCCAAGAGTACATTACCAAAGTATCTACAATAATCGGTAGCACCGGCCGCTAGGAAATGAGGATTTGCCTGTCCTTCTGCGATCATTAGTAGGGTGAGCTGTTGGAGGCCCCTTACTCCTTGGTGCAGAGGCTTGTTAAACTCAGACATTTCAGGTATATTTCGGTTCTCTTCGATAAACTCAGTGAGCGGCCACATTAGATGACGGAGATTCTTGCCCATGTTCTGTGTAATTTTTCTCCCTGCAAGATCTAACGCCTGAACTCCATTGGTACCCTCCCATATCTTAGAGATTCTAACATCACGATAAAATTGTTCTACTCCATATTCGGTGCAGTATCCTGCCCCTCCCATTACTTGCATACAGGTACTAGCAGTTTCGCATGCAACATCAGTAAAGTGTGCCTTGACAATAGGGGTAAATAGTGCAACTAGGGATGATGCGTACTCCGCCTCCTCGGGATCATCACTATGCATTTGATCGAGGAGGATTCCTGTCCAGGCTGCTAGCGCCCTACATCCCTCGTTATTCACCTTGGACTCCAGAAGCATTCTCCTGACATCCGGGTGGACTAGGATATTATCAGCAGTCTCATTTGGGTCTTTGGGGCCCTTTAGATCCCTTCCTTGACGCCTATCCTTGGCCCATGCTAAGGAGTTTTGATATGCTATCTCTGCTAACCCTAGTCCCATTATTCCAGTTGCAAGACGCTCTTGATTCATCATCTGAAACATGAGTTTCATACCTGTGTGTAAGTCTCCTACTCTCCAACCGACGCTGTTATCGAAGTTCATAACACATGTTGGAGAAGCATGAATCCCCATCTTTTCTTCACTTCCTGCACAAGTTACACCATTGTGATTTTCCATAAGGTCATGGGATGCGCCAGCTAAATCTCCTGATTCCAAGTCTACGGGCAGATATTTCGGAACGAGGAACATGGTTATCCCTTTGGTTCCTTCAGGAGACCCAGGGGTTTTAGCTAGGACCAAATGTACGATATTCTCCGTCATGTCGTGTTCACCATATGTAATGAAAATCTTGGTTCCTGTAACTCGGTAAGTCCCATCGTCTTGAGGTATTGCCTTACTTGAAATTATGCCAAGATCGGTACCAGCATGTGGTTCTGTTAGACACATTGTGCCGGCCCAATGGCCTTGTGCCAAATGAGTGGAGAAGTAGTCAATTAGAGTCTGGTCACCATGCTCATTTAGTACATCATAAACTCCCAGAGTAAGAGCTGGGAGAACGCTCATTGCCATATTAGTTGATGTGGCTATCTCTCCCCAAATCACCGATTGGAAGAATATTGGAGTTCCCATCCCTCCGTGTTCTGGTTTAGTTGAAGTGGAAAGCCACCCTCCTTCAATAGCCTGATTATATGCGTCCTTGAACTCTTGAGGCATGGTAATTTCACCATTCTCAAAATTAAGTCCGACCCTGTCACCAATTTGATTAATCGGTAGCCAAACTTCTTTAGCATGATCAGCCCAACCCTCTGCCAGCATTGATAGGAAATCCTCATCAAAATCGTATCCAAGTCTTTCCATGGTCGGAGTTACATCAAATACTTCATTGAACAAAAATTCATATTCTCTTAGTGGGGCTTCATACTCTACCAATTTCTCACCTCAGTTTCTCAATGGCTTACCTGTTTCAAGCATATGTTGAACTCTGTCTAGAGTGTCCAGATGCTTTAGAAGATTAGCGAATGTTTCCTTTTCCATGGAGAGGATATCATCCTCTTCCAGGGTCTCTGTGATATCAGTCTGTCCTCCAGTTAGTATTTCTGCCAATCTTGTGGCAACAACGACGTCATGAGGAGTGGCTTGACCTGACAGAGAAAGGTCGTTCAGTGCCAGGCTCAATGCGGCCATTCCGGTAGGTCCGGGGAGAGCATAGGTTCTGGGTTCAGGGGGAGTGTAGTCCTCATGAAGTTCAAGCACCTTTGATTTAGCATCTGCGAGTAGCCTATCCCTATTCATTGTGATATTGTCAGTGGGAGCCAAAAATCCCAATGATCTGGCTTGTTCTGCTGATTTGGCAACTTGTGCAGTCCCTATTGTCTCGAAAGCTTTCATTGCCGCACCCATTGGCCCATTGGTTACTAGCCCGTATTCTACTAGCCTACCAAGGAGTTCCTTGCATCCTCCCCATGCGGGGACGACGCCTACGCCTACCTCTACCAGGCCGACATAGGACTCTGCATGGGCTTGGACTGCGTCACAGTGCATCAAAACCTCCGCACCACCTCCTAAGGAAAGACCCGCTGAAGCCGCAACAACAGGGACATCGCAATACTTCAGAGTCTGGTAAGTGTCTTGACCGAGTGTTATGAAATCTTCAAGATCCTTCCAAGCTCCTAGGTTTGCTGCGAATAAGGCCAGGCCGAGGTTTGCTCCAGCACAAAAGTTAGATGCATCATTTCCAATAACGATTCCCTTGAATCCATCGGACTCGGCGATGTCCACCGCATTGACTAGCATCTCTATATTCATTGGATCCATGGCATTCATCTTGGTGTGATACTCTACAAGGAGAACCTCGTCGCCCATATCCCAGATACTGGCGGAACCATTCCTCTTGAGTGGTTTTCCTCTCCTCTTGAGATCGGCGACGTTGAGAGTCTCTTCTGGGCGTTCGACAAGAACCATTTCTCCAGATGGCGAGAGTCTCAATATCTCACCATCTTTGATGTTGTAAAATGACCCTTTTTCTTCGGCCTGTGATAGGAATTTTGGAATTTCCCTCCCTGTCTCTCGCAGTCTCTTTACCATTGAGGTAACACCTATTGAATCCATCATCTCAAAGGGCCCTTTCTTCCAGTTATATCCTACTTTCATGGCTCCATCAATTGAATAGATATCGTCACTTACATCAGGAACAATGTATGCTGCGTAAGCGAGAGTGTCAAGGAGGACATCCGTAACGAATCTCGCTCCATCATCATCGCAGTCCATCAGGGCAGAGAGTCCTCTCTTGCCCATCTTTGCCGATGGGAAAGAGGCCCTGCGGTTCGCTTTGTGATATTCTCCTGAAGAGAGGTCTCTTGCCTCTTTTACCTTCTTTCCATTATCTCGACTGAGACGGTAGAATCCTCCTTTGCCCTTTCTTCCTGTGTTACCTTCTTCAATCATCGTGATTATGATGTCCTCACCAGGCCCTGTTATTTTATGAAAAGGATCTTCTTGTTCGAGTCTTGATTGTAGGCTCTCTCCAACTTTCGGAATAAGATCGATACCAATCAAGTCCATGAGAGCAAACACTGCTGTCTTTGGGAGTCCTATCGGTCGCCCAAGCATGGCATCTGCTTGTTCAACTGACAGCCCGTGGTCTAGTGTTGCTTTGATTGCCCTCTGAACAAAATAGACACCGAGCCTATTTCCAATAAAGCCTGGGCTGTCATTGCATATTGTTACTCTCTTACCAAGTCTACGGTCTGCGAAATCACAAAACGTTGAAACTACTCCGTCATTGACCTCCGGGGAGGTTACTACTTCCAATAGAGGGAGATACCTTGGAGGATTGAAGAAGTGCGTGATAAGAAACCTAGAAGAGATGTCTTTGCTGAGCTCAGAGACTAATTCGGACCTGGGTATAGTTGACGTATTTGATGAAAGGATGGTATTTGGGCCGATACAATCTGAAAGTCTTGAATAGAGGTTTTTCTTTATTTCTAGGTTCTCAACTATTACCTCGATAACCCAATCGCAGTTATTTAGGAGATGTAGGTCATCCTCGATATTGCCGGCAGTAATTCTCATTGCGTTCCTTTTGTGCATTAGCATTTCTGGATTGGATTTGTGCATCATTTGAATAGATTTCCTGGCTATTGCGCTCCTGTCTTGGTTATCTTTTGGAACGATATCAAGAAGAAGTACCTCGCAACCAGCGTTTGCACAGTGAGCGGCTATTCCAGCCCCCATAACCCCGCTACCAATGACGGCAACCTTCTCAATAGTTCCTGACATTGTATCACCTAGATTCTTTCTAGAACGGTGGCGATGCCCTGACCCCCGCCTACGCACATTGTAGCCAGTGCGTGTTTAGCGTCATTCTTGTTCATCAGCTGAGCTGCCTTCCCGGTTATTCTAGCCCCACTCGCACCCAACGGATGGCCAAGTGCTATCGCCCCTCCCTCTATGTTGACTTTCTTAGGATCGAGTCCGAGTTCCTCAATTACCGCCAGAGACTGCGCGGCAAACGCCTCATTAAGTTCGACTATGCCGAGTTCCTCCACGGTGAGTCCTGCTCTCAGTAGAGCTTTCTTGCTTGCCTCCACTGGCCCTATTCCCATAATTTCAGGAGCGCATCCGGTTACAGCAGTACTTAGAATCCTAGCCAGTGGCTTCAATCCGTTCTTCTCTGCAAACTTTTCAGAGCAAACAAGAACAAAGGCTGCCCCGTCTGTTAGAGGAGATGACGTTCCTGCGGTGACAGAGCCTTCTGACAGGAAAGCAGGCCTAAGACCTGCGAGAGTAGCAGCGTCGGTGTCAGGTCTTATGCACCCATCTTCAGAGACAGTTCCAGATTCTGTCTCTATTGGAATGATTTCTTCAGAAAGTGCCCCGCTTTCGGACGCCTTGGAGGCCCTAGATTGGCTCTCAACAGCAAACTCTTCCTGGCTCTCCCTCGTGATTCCATATTTGAGGGCGAGGTTCTCAGCAGTGACCCCCATGGAGGTGAATGCCTCAGGATACTCAGAGCCTAGCTTTGGGTTGGGCATAGGATTGTATCCTGTCATTGGAATTCTCGTCATAGATTCTATCCCTCCGGCTATGAACGCGTCTCCGGCACCCATAGAAATTCTACCTACGGCATCATGAATTGCCTGCATTGATGAGCCGCAGAAGCGATTGATGGTGACACCTGGAACTGTTTCGGGGAGACCTGTCAGGAAGGTTATCATTCTAGCTACGTTGAACCCCTGCTCAGCTTCTGGAAATGCTGTACCTACTATTAGATCCTCAATTAACGATGGGTCTACGCCCGTTTCTTCAATCAATCCGTTTATCACCGTAGCGGCTATGTCATCTGGTCTAGTTCTGGCTAGTTCCCCCTTCTTCGCGGGAGTGAATGGAGATCTAGCATATCCGGCTATCACTGCGGGCATGATATCCCATGGAAGGGTGGAATAATTAAAACTGAAGGTGATTTTTACTACACTGACTTTAGTCTACTAAAGTGATCTCTTGCTTTGGCAATAGACAGAGGGAGTTATTTGTTTGGTGACTACAGTACATTTTATGGATTAGTCAATTGAATTTTAGGTTTCATAGCTAAACTAGATTTTTTTCCCAGTACGTTTCCAACTGGAGATGTAGCGATGTATCTCTTCGCCGTTGATTAACTCCACAGGTAAATGTAATGAAGTGTGCTCTAGATCACCACCTATAGAGAGGATGAAATCTCTGCTTAACGGCCATGGTGGGCCCAGTGTTTTCTCTCCTGAAATATCCACACGCCCAACTGAGACTAGCCTACCGTTTGAAGCTAGAAGACTAGGAAGAATGGACGCGGCTAAGACTCTTACCTCCTCGGGTATAGCCTGAAGGATGTGGACCTCGACAACAAGGTCCCACTTGTTATGCCACCCCATTGGTAGATTCAGAAGGTCCTCTACTCTCCACTCGATATCCGGATTACCGTAAGTTTGAGCCGCCCATCTTATCGCGGTTGGAGAGATATCGAAAGCTGTTACTTTCCACCCCAGTTCGGAAAGGTAGGCGGCATCCTCCCCAAGACCACATCCAACCACAAGGGCCCTTCCTTGCGGAGGTTTATCGGACAACCACTCGACAAGGAGATGGTTTGGTTCCCCGTTGGACCATGGGATCATTTCCTCGTTTCCTTCTGAAGAGCTGTAGAGCTCTTCAAACCAGATTAGGGGGTCGCTTTTGGACTCAGCCTCTCTGGCCATCTTCAATATCCTCTCTCTGAGGGATTCGAGTTCCTCTTGGCTGTAATTCTTCACTGTATCATCTCACATGTGAGAGATTAGAGCATCTCCAAAACCTGAACAGGAGAGTAGAGTTGCGCCTTCCATTAGTCTTTCAAAGTCATAGGTCACTGTCCCGGCTAAGATAGCGCCCTCCATGCCTTTGATAATCAAGTCAGCGGCCTCCCCCCAACCCATGTGTCGAAGCATCATCTCGGCCGAGAGGATTAGGCTTCCAGGGTTTACCTTGTCCTGACCTGTATACTTAGGCGCAGTACCGTGAGTGGCCTCAAAAATAGCTATTCCAGTATCGTAGTTTATGTTCGCGCCCGGAGCTATTCCGATACCTCCGACCTGTGCGGCGAGTGCATCGGAGATGTAGTCCCCATTCAGATTCATGGTAGCAAGTACGCCGTACTCCCTGGGCCTTGTGAGAACCTGTTGTAGCATTGCATCTGCAATAACATCCTTGATAGTAATGGTCCTCCCTGTTTTTGGATTCACTAGAGAGCACCATGGCCCTCCATCTAGTAGCTCGGCGCCGAACTCGTCACGAGCTAGCTGATATCCCCAATCTCTAAAGCCCCCCTCTGTGAACTTCATGATGTTTCCCTTGTGAACCAGAGTTACAGAGTCTTTGTCATTTTCAATGGCGTATCTTATGGCGGCGCGAACTATCCTACTAGTTCCCTCTGAGCTAATTGGCTTGATTCCAATTCCTGAGGTTTCTGGAAATCTAATCTTTTCAACGCCCATCTCATCCTGAAGAAATCGAATTACCTTCTGGACCTCGGGAGTACCTGCCTCCCATTCTATTCCAGCATATACGTCTTCGCTGTTCTCTCTAAAAATTATCATATCTACTGCCCCTGGGTCCCTTACTGGGCTTGGGGTTCCATCGAACCACCGTACAGGCCTTACACATGCAAACAGGTCTAATTTCTGACGTAATGCGACATTGAGGCTTCGGATCCCCCCTCCTACTGGTGTAGTAAGTGGTCCCTTGATGGAGACCAGTCCGCTTCTCATGGCCTCAAGAGTCTCCTCGGGTAGCCATTCACCAGTCGTATCGAAGGCCTTCTGACCTGCTAACACCTCGGACCATGTTATCTCTCTAGAACCGTCATATGCCTTGGAGACCGCCTGATCTACTACTTTGATCATTACTGGGGTGATATCTATACCTATCCCATCTCCTTCGATGTAGTGGATAATTGGGTTTTCAGGAACCTGCAAGTGACCTTCGATGAGTTGGATGGTGGAGTCCTGCGTCATGTTTCTCATATCTCCGACCATAGGGGCATTCATGAAGCCAACCCTTGAAGTGGGATGACTCTGAGTGGTGACCATGAACGGGGAAGTGCGATGGACGGAGGAGGAGGGCTATGTTGGTACGACCTCCAGAGGTAAGGTATTCGGGATTTACGGCGATTCAAGTCCAAGTCCGATGGAGATGGTGCTTCACTCCCATGCGGCTTGCTCGCTAATTGATGTGATAGACGGGTTGAAGGATAGGTCAGATAATGTCGAGTTCGCAACAGTAGAAATCGACTCCGTTAGATCAGATAAGAGGCCTCGAGTTTTCACATCTGTAAACATGAAGTACACAGTAAAGGGAGATGTTCCTGAGAAGCTGGTTCGAAGGCTTATCGAGCAGAGCCATGAGAAGTATTGTAGCGTTGGAATAATGATCACTCGATCTGGCGCAACTGTTACTTGGACTCTAGAGATGCAAAAATAGAACTACCAAGCTCACTATTTTTCCATTATTATGAAAGTTGGCTCATCCACAACTTCTTGTTGGTTGAATATACGAATCATTAAACACCCTCCATCCTGAAGACGGAATCCCTTGCGCCACGGGACGTGTATGCAGAGAGTTGGAGAACGGGAGTAGTGAAGAGATGCAACAGAAAGTCAAGAGTTCAAAAAATGAGAAAAATGCTGAGAAAGGCATGGTAATCGAACGACGTTTCACATCTGCTGGCGAGGATCCATTTGAGAAGTTTGATTGGATCGAGATGGATGCTGAAATTCGAAATCCAGACGGTTCGATGGCAGACTCGATTGCAGGGGTAAAGCTTCCTTCTGGCTTCTCTGGGGTACCGGGCAAGGTACTGGCTCAGAAATACCTAAGGAAGGCGGGAGTCGCTTCCCACCTCCGAAGAGTAGCCGAAGATGGTGTCCCAGTCTGGCTTCAGCGAAGCGAGCCCGATCATGAAAAGCTAGAGGCCCTAAGTGTCGAGGATAGATTCAAGGGCGAAAGGGACAGCAGGGAAGTCTTCAGAAGGCTGGCTGGAACATGGACCTACTGGGGATGGAAACATGGATACTTCGCTAGTGAAGCCGATGCTAGATCATATTTCGATGAAATGTGCTATCTGGTAGCTAGTCAGCGTTCCGCTCCAAACAGCCCACAATGGTTCAATACTGGTCTTTTCTGGGCCTACGGAATAGAGGGGCCTGCTCAAGGACATTCCTATGTCGACCCTGTTAGTGGCGAGTTGGAGTACTCAGTGAATGCATACGAGCACCCTCAGCCTCATGCCTGTTTCATCCAATCAGTCGGAGATTCTCTAGTAGGGGGTAAGGACTCAATAATGGGACTTTGGAACCGTGAAGCCTTGCTATTCAAATACGGTTCGGGGACGGGTTCTAACTTCTCTAAGATAAGAGGAGCAGGGGAGCCTCTATCTGGAGGCGGAAGTTCGTCAGGGCTACTGTCATTCCTCAAGATAGGGGACAGGGCTGCTGGGGCCATCAAATCAGGGGGCACCACGAGAAGAGCGGCAAAGATGGTTACTTTGGATCTAGATCACCCGGATATAGAGGAATACATCGATTGGAAAAGTAGCGAAGAGGATAAAGTATCAGCGTTGGTAATCGGAAGCAACATTCTGCAAAAGCATGCCAATGCCTTAATGGAGTCAATTTGGTCTGATGACAAGGACGAGAGTAGGTTCGATCAGAACAAAAATCAAGCACTCAAAAAGACGATGATAGCTGCCATAAAGGATAGTGTACCGCAACCTCATATCCAGAGGATCGTTGATTTGGCAAGACAAGGTTGGAAAGGTGTTGACTTCGAGGTATTCGACACTGATTGGCAAGGAGAAGCCTACGTAACTGTGTCTGGACAAAATAGTAACAACTCGGTCCGAGTACCGAACTCTTTCATGGAAGCTGTAAAGAAAGGAGAAGATTGGAATCTTCACTGGAGGACAGAGCTTGAGAAGGCCGTCAATGAGGGGAGGAGCCCTGAGGCTTGTAAGACCCTGGATGCAGGTGAGCTTTGGGATAAGATAGCATATACAGCTTGGGCGTGTGCAGATCCGGGTGTACAATTTGATACCACAATTAACGAATGGCACACATGTCCTGAGGCTGGTCGAATAAATGGCTCCAATCCTTGCTCGGAATACATGTTCTTGGACGATACAGCATGCAATCTAGCTAGTATAAATCTACTGAAATATTACGATCTTGATACTCACAAATTCCAGATTGAAGACTTCAAACATAGTGTCAGGCTTTGGACTGCGACGCTTGAGATTAGTGTCCTGATGGCTCAGTTCCCATCTGAAAAAATTGCACGGGGCTCATACGATTACAGAACACTGGGCCTTGGCTACTGTAATATTGGATCTTTGTTAATGCACATGGGAATTCCTTACGACGACGAGCGTGCATACGCGATATGTGGTGCGCTGACATCAATAATGTGCGGCGAGTCCTATTCTACCAGTGCTGAGATGGCCTCTTTCCTCGGTCCGTTCCCCGATTATGAACGAAATTCTGAAAGCATGTTGAAAGTCATTAGAAATCATAGAAGAGCCTCTTATGATGCACCGGATGAAGAATATGAAGGTCTGACAGTGACTCCGATGGGAATCAATTCCAAGAAATGTCCCAAGGATCTTCTCGATGCTGCTCGAGGTGCTTGGGATAGGGCACTTAGAGGAGGAGAGGAGCATGGGTACAGGAATGCCCAGACCACAGTGATAGCGCCGACGGGGACCATCGGCCTAGTGATGAACTGTGACACAACGGGTGTGGAGCCCCAATTCTCGTTAATCCAATACAAGACCTTAGCAGGAGGCGGATCCATGAGGATAATCAACAATGGGGTCCCCGCGGCCCTCAAGAGACTGGGATACTCTAAGTCGAAAGTTGACGGGATTATGCAGTACATAATGGGATCAATGAACTTATCTGGTTGCCCTAATCTAACCTCGGAGAGGCTACAAGAGCTTGGTTTCACCAAGGAAGTGGTTTCCAAGGTTAATTCTAGTATGGCAGATGTTTTCGGAATCAGAGGTGCTTTCGCCCCATCTATACTAGGTTCTGATTTCTGCATGGACAGGCTAGGCATGACTCAAGGACAGTGTGATGATCCGTGGTTCGATGTTCTAGATCACCTTGGTTTCACATCATCTGAAGTAGATGAGGCAAATGATCATGTCTTTGGGAGAGGGACTATAGAAGGTTCTCCAGGTCTGAAAGACGAGCATCTTCCGGTATTCGATTGCGCGACTCCATGTGGGAAGTACGGCAAGAGGGCGATAGACTGGAAGGCCCACGTATTGATGATGGCTGCTTCGCAACCGTTCATCTCGGGTGCCATCTCTAAGACGATTAATATGCCATCTGACTCAACGGTAGAGGAAATCCGTGCGGCTTACGACCTAAGTCATGAGACGATGATTAAAGCCTGTGCAGTATATCGGGACTGTTCCAAGCTGTCTCAGCCACTCATGAATCAATTAGTTGACACTACAGCCCTAGAGGAGGAGGATGAGGATCAATCCGTTTCTGCCATGGTCAATCAAGTCGTAGAGGCGCTTCCCTTGGCAAGGGATGAGGCAGTTCCGGTAGCAAAGTCGTTCGTGGAATATATAGCTACACGTCGTGCACTGCCAAATAAGAAGAAGGGTGATAATGTGAAGGCGAGAATAGGAGGCCATAGTGTCCGCCTGATTACAGGGGAGTATCCTGATGGGAAGCTGGGAGAAATTATTCTCGTGACCTCTAAGGAAGGCGCGGCCTGGAGGGCAATGTTGAATCAATTCGCTATCGCTGTGTCCATCGGACTCCAACACGGAGTGCCACTGGAAGCATTCGTCAAAGTATTCACATTCCAGAAATTCGAGCCTAGTGGAATGGTCGAGGGCGGTAGCGGTCGAGTGAAGATGGCCTCCAGCCTAGTAGATTGGATTTTCAGAGAGCTCGCTATTGAGTACGCAGGACGGGATGACTTGGCACATGTAGGAGCCGAGGATCTCGATCCGTTTACCATCACAAAACCAGAGATAACCAACGAAGGCGTAATGAGGGTCAGGGGCGAGACCAGAGAGGTTCAACTAACTCTTGATTCGATCCCGAACGAGGAGACAGCTGGTGAGCGAGCGTATAGGTTGGCGAGAGAAGCGGGCTTCACTGGAGACATATGTGATGATTGCGGAAGTAGCAAGATGGTAAGAAACGGTACCTGCTTGAAGTGTAATGACTGTGGTGCTACCACTGGGTGTTCCTAATCCAAACCCTTTGGGAGCTTGTCTTCGATCGAGCTGTCCCTTCTTAGGAGGGTCGACCTTAGATCTTCAAAGGCATCATTGCTAATGTCCCTGAATTTCATGCAGGTATCAATGAACCCTTCTGGATTAGCCTCAGATAGCTGAATAATCAGACTGGAAATACGGGATTTTGTTGATGGGTCAGAAGATCTCCATGCAAGGGGGAGAAGCCCCGCTTTATCATAAGAATCAATGGAAAGATACTCCCTCATCGCAGAATCCACTATTCTCTTGGTCATTCTCACATCTTCTTTTTCAAGCACCAGCTTAGCTTTGACAGTGAAAGAATGGACATCATATCTAACAAGGGACGACATGTATGTCGTTGATATTACTCGGACATCTGAGTCTTCATCGTTGAGTAGAGAGTCCATCAAGTAAGACGCAAGGGTTGCATCTTCAGAGGCTATTCTCTCCAGAGATGATGCCACTTGCTTTCGCGTTTGTACGTTATTGTGGAGGGCTGCCTTCCTCAGTATATCAGTAGAATATGAAAGGTTACTTGACATCAGTTGAATTGCTGCCCTGATCACAGGCTCATAGCCTCCCAGATCCTTATCCAGTAGTTCACTTAATCTTCTGTTAACTTCTAAAAGTCCGCATAGTTGTTCATTCACTGCAAGCGCCTCTAACCAATATGGAAGTACTCTAGAAGTTGCAGGCTCATGGGCGACCAAACTATCAAGAATATTTGATGCTGCTAGGACG
Source organism: uncultured Candidatus Poseidoniales archaeon (assembly GCA_964016345.1). Lineage (GTDB taxonomy): Archaea > Thermoplasmatota > Poseidoniia > Poseidoniales > Thalassarchaeaceae > MGIIb-O5. Next base: position 23,990 of record CAXHFM010000005.1, read on the forward strand.
CCGGAAGGGTGAGGTGGTTCATCTATACTGAAATGGACTTCTGGAGACCAGTCAATATGGTGTGGCCCAGAAATCTTAGTAGCCCATGTACCTGGTTTCTTAGCCATTGCAATAGAGCTGAGTAAGTGGAATCCCTCAGTTCTTGCCGTCTCGGCTCCACTGATTGCCAATCCGATAAGTAGTGATACTCCCATATACCATCTGTCGGTGTCTGGAGCCTCCTCATCCAAGGATGCTGATAGCCAATCCCTTGAGAGCCTAGATATTACAGTCTCAGATATCTTATTCACATTTTTGTACATCCACTTTTGTCTAGCGCCCTCAGGGTCGATGTTCCTTTTCACGTGGTCGGGCAGAGTATCATTTACCACAGAGGACAGTCTGTACTTGAAGCCGGCCCTATCAATGAGATAGAGTCCTATTGTCTGATCGACAAGATTTTGAGAGCTTTTTGGCTGTATTGCTGGAAAATCGGGGAGCTCCAATGGTGGATTTGGTAACGGTGAGGACACAAAAGCAGACTTTACGAGTTCCTTAATCAGGATTTCACAATGCTCCCGGATTAGAGCCTCGGGCTCTCTTCTAGACATGTGGCCTCATATCTCTAGCTCGATGTTGAGATTTTGTATGAGCTCTTTGTATCGGTTCCTAATTGTGACCTCGGTGACTCCGGCAACCTCTGCTACCTCTCTCTGAGTCCTCCTCTTTCCACACAGGACGCTTGCGATGTATATGATCGACGCGGCGATTCCAGTGGGTCCCCTTCCACTAGTTAGTTCCTTTTCCTGGGCAGCACTGATTAATTCGTAAGCCTTGGCTTGAACCTCAGCATCTAGATCTAATCCTGAGCAGAAACGAGGAATGTAGTCCTCTGGTTTGGTGGGCGGAATCTTCATCTTCAATTCCCTAACCATGAATCGGTATGTCCTACCAATCTCCTTTCTACCAGTTCTGCTTGCCTCACCTATCTCATCTAGGGTTCGAGGATTCTTGCATTGCCTGCATGCTGCATACAGACTAGCGGCGGCTACTCCCTCAATGGAGCGCCCTCTGATTAGACGTGCCTCGACCGCTTTCTTGTAATTAACAGCAGCAGCCTCTCTGATAGACTTGGGGAGGTCGAGTCTGCTGGCCATTCTATCCAGCTCAGCTAGTGCCATCGCGAGATTTCTCTCTGTAGCATTGCTGACTCTTGATCTCTTCTGCCACTTCCTCATTCTGTAGAACTGACTTCTATACCTGCTGGAGATTGACTTACCTGAGTAGTCCTTGTTTTGCCAATCGATATCCGTCGAGAGTCCCTTGTCATGCAACATAACCGTCATAGGGGCTCCGGTTCTAGCTCTCTGGTCTCCTTGTTCTGGACTGAAAACTCTCCATTCTGCTCCCTGATCGATTACCTTGTCTTCCAGGACGACCCCGCAATCCTCACAACAGACCTCACCACGGGTCTCATCCCTAAGCAGATTTCTGCTTCCGCATTCATTGCATTTCACTGTGTCTTCAACTAGATAATCAGCCATTTTTTTGCCTCCTTCCTTAGGAAAGGTATATACTACCGAAAGCGCATGTTATTTAAATTTAACATTTTCCAATGGTTTCCCTATTAGACGATTAGTGGGCTCTAATGTTATTCTCTATCGAGAACCGTGAAATAGAGTAGACTCTTGGATGATTTGGGAGTGGTTAATTTGAGTGGACAGTGGCCTCCAAAAAATATCAGTCTCACTCCTGGAAAGAGAGTTTTATTCCTAACCAAGGACTTGGAACTCATTAGGAAACAGTTGTATGAAGGGGTCAATCTGAAGATGTCAGATTTATCGATTGAAGACCTTCTCGATGACATAAATACGGATGTGATGACTCCTGCATGGGTATGCTTTGATCATGAGCCGGCAGAGATTGCGGAAAATGCGTATGCTGGCCTACTACATGAGGGGAGAAGAGTATTCGAGCCTAAAGCTCTGAAAGACGGCGGTTTTGAGGTGATAGTGTCTGGTCACAGAAAAGGCACTGGTTCTAGCAGAGAGACTGCCCCCCAGTGTGAGAGATGGTCTGGAATCAGAATTGTTATTGCCGAGTCTTTCGCGCCAATTCACGAGAGAAATAATCTGAATCTTGGGCAATTGATGGGAGATCACTCGATGCTGGAGAGATTGCAGGATGGAGAGAGAATACCTCTAACTGAATTCACAGAGGGATATGACCCAATAAGTAAACTGATACTGGAGAGCGGTGGTATACTTCCGTTTGCCAAGAGGCTAAAGTCTGGCGAGGTGCTGCTTCCAGCCAATGATTGCGCTCCGAGACCAATGAATATGGTTGAGAAAATGATTTCCTCTAAATTACTGGGAGGAGGTGATGAGCCGAGTTTCGTCAAACCCGGGGATGCTGTATTGGCCCAAGTAGACGGAGGTTACTCTCATGAGTTCACTACTGCGCAAGTTCATACTTTCTTATCCGATGAATATGGAGATAGTTATGCTCTTCCTAACCCTAGTAAATTCGCTGTTTTTGAGGACCATCTACTATACGCCACCGGTGTAGCCAGATTTAGTAGGTTCGAGTCAAAGATACAAACTCTGAGAGACATGCAGGGTGATTTCCAGAGACATACTGGAGTCCGGGATTATTCGGCAGTCGGAGGAATAAGTCCCGGGATTTGCCACCAAGTTGCTAGGGAGGAGTTCATAGATGTTGGAGACTTCATCCAAGCCACAGATTCCCATACGTGTATGGGAGGGGCATCGAATGCTCTGTCCTATGGAGTTGGCTCGACAGAATATGCAAATCTGGTGTATAACCAATTTTCATTCGTCAGTGTACCCGAAAGTATCAGATTCAAATTAGTTGGAGAATTACATCCCGGCTGTACAGCAAAAGACATCATACTACATATTCTTTGGAAATATGCTTCGAACTCGGAGACATTAGACAGGAGTATGGAATTCGGCGGTCCGGGTTTAGCAAGTCTGTCAATGGATGAGCGGGCTACTCTTTGCAACATGGCTACGGAATGTAGCGCTAAGACTGGAATTTGTGAGCCCGATGATAGAACGGTTGAATGGTTGATGGACAGGCGTCAAGATCTTACTGAGAGTCAGATAAGAAGCAGATTCGTTCTTCCTGATGAAGGTTCACACTATGATGGGGGTACACATGAAATAAACCTCTTAGAAATCCGTCCGATGGTTGCACATCCTGGAAATCCGGATGAAGGGGTTCCTTCAGATCCCACTAATGGCGCGTATATCGATGAGCTTGGAGATATCAGAATAAATATAGCATATGCAGGGTCATGTACAGCAGGTAAGGATGATGACTTCTCATTCTACGCCATGGTCTGTGAAGCTGCTCTCGAAGCCGGACTGAAGGTTGCAGATGATGTGGATTGCTACATTCAATTTGGTTCAAAGTCGGTTAAGGAGCTCTCGGAGCAGAAAGGATGGACAAAGATATTCGAAGAAGTGGGCGTTCATCTTATTGATCCCGGTTGCGGAGCCTGTATAGGTGCCGGACCTGGGGTAAGTGAGGATTCTGAACAAGTCACTGTTTCTGCTATCAATAGAAACTTCCAAGGCAGATCTGGTCCTGGAAAGTTATACTTAGCTAGTCCATTAACGGTTATGACTAGTGCCTTCACTGGGAGAATCACAGCTTGGAAGCCGGATATTTTCTCCCAGTGAAGGGCTTTTTACGTCTACAGCTCTGACTTTCTTCCACCGTACATGATCACGGCGGCGGCCAATGCTATTCCAGATAGTCCGGCGGTGAAACCGGGGACGCTGTTGCTATCGGAGCCGGAGTCTGTTTCATCAACTTCCTCCATTACTCCTGTGCCTACAACAACCTTTCCAACCATGTCCATGGATGCATGTGGCTCGCAGATGTACAGGAAGGTCTGATTTTCGTCGAACGTGACTCTGTAATCTACGGACGTCATTGCCATTCCGCTGTACTTTCCGCCAAGCATTCTGTTTGTATCTCCCTCGTTTTCAATCTGAGCTACGTTGTGGCCCATTGACTCGTCTTCCCATATCCAACAAACTGTCTGACCCACATCAATGGAGAGGTCAGTTACATCATAGGCGTATCCTGATTCGTCTACACCGATAACATAGTCACACCCATCCGGTAGTACTGGCTCTGCTGGAGGCATCAGTACCTTGTCGATTACGTGGATGACTCCATTGGATGCTGGTACGTCAGCTAGTACGACATTTGCGTCGTTGACCATCACTCCCTCGCCGACTGTGAAGGATAGGTCAACACCATTCATGGCCGTGGCCATGAGTCCATCTGTCACTGCGGACGATGGCACTGCTCCAGAAACTACATGGTACAATAGAATGTCAACCAGCGTCGTCTTGCCCTCTTCGTTGTCGAGTGCGGCTAGGTCTATTCCAGCGGCTGCAAAAGCATCGTCTGTAGGTGCGAATACCGTGAATGGCCCGTCAGTTTGCAGTGTAGCAACTAGCTCTGCCTGTGTTAGAGCCGCGACTAGTGAGTTATGGATGGTGGTAGCGCTTGCGGTCATTGCTATGTCAACTGCGGGTGTCCACATGTATGCCTCACACTCAGCCTGGCTGACCATGGTGAAAGTGTGTGTGACTGTGTTGTAGCAACCAGTGAAGGTCTGACCGTTCATTTGGTAGTCCTCATAGTATGCGTATGCCATGCACTCTGCGAAGGAGGCTCCAGCGACTACGGTATGTGTTACCATGTTGTAGCAAATGTCTCCATCTTCCTCAGTTATGTCAGCGGGAGGCATCAGCACCTTGTCGATCACGTGGATGACTCCGTTGGATGCTGGTACGTCAGCTAGTACTACGTTTGCGTCGTTGACCATCACTCCCTCGCCGACTGCGAAGGACAGGTCGTCTCCGTTTACTGCAGTGGCGGACATGCCGTCGGTCACTGCGGATGATGGTACTGCTCCTGATACGACGTGGTATAGAAGAATGTCAGTCAGAGTTGCCTTGCCCTCTTCGCTGTCGAGTGCGGCTAGGTCTATTCCGGCTGCTGCGAATGCATCGTCAGTTGGTGCGAAGACCGTGAATGGTCCGTCACCCTGCAGTGTTGTCAGGAGCTCGGCCTGAACTACTGCGGCGACCAAGGATGTGTGGATTCCGGTTCCCTGAGCTACTGTAGGTATGTCTCCTAAGTCAGCTGGAGGCATCAGTACCTTGTCGATTACGTGGATTATCCCGTTCGAAGCCATTACATCTGCTGATGTGACTGTTGCGTCATTTACCATGACTACCCCTTCGGATACTGTGAACGACACATCGTCACCGTTGAGAGCTTCGGCAGACATGCCATCAGTGACATCTGAGGAGGCAACCGCGCCACTCACTACGTGATACAGCAGTATATCGCTGAGGGTTGCGTTCTCCTCGTCGGTGTCGAATGTAGAGAGATCGATTCCTGCAGCTGCAAATGCATCGTCAGTTGGTGCGAAGACCGTGAACGGGCCTTCAGCCTGCAAGGCGGAGACAAGCCCTGCATGCGAGAGCGCCGCCACGAGAGAGTCGTGGACTCCTGTATTCTGTGCGTTCGTTGGTATGTCTTGAGTATCGTCTGCTACAACAATTGGTGAGGCCAATAGACTGGCAATCACTAACATGGTGATAGTTACAACTCTGTTATTCATATCCCCCCGTTTCAAGTTTAGTTAATGAAAGACTGTATCAAAAATCTTTCAATGCATATAAGGTGATGTAATTCATCATCAATCTGGAGAATGTTCTGATGGTGGAAAAAGGGGTTCCCAGGATTTTGTAGTCAGTATCATTCAATAGGTATCAGTGTGCGCGCTTGTGCAACCATAAGCAGGCCCCGTTCCATCAGGGAATTGGGAGGACCTGATGGGGTGATTCGCATGAATGAGGCAGAGGAAATTTCTAGCAAACAAAAGCAGATATCAGTGAGTGAGTTCTTCGAGAAGAATAAGCATTTCCTTGGCTTCGATACCCTGCCAAGAGCGGTAATTACTGCAGTGAAGGAGTCTGTTGACAATTCTCTAGACGCTTGTGAAGAGGCTCGTATCCTACCTGATATCAGAGTAGAGATAAGACGGACGAAAGGAGATGAGCTGGAATTGATCACACAAGACAACGGCCCGGGCATACCAAGAGATGCAATAGAGAATGTATTTGGTAAATTCCTCCTCGGTTCTAGATTTCATGCCATCAGGCAGACGAGAGGCCAACAAGGAATAGGGATAACTGGGGTTGTGATGTATAGTCAGTTGACTACTGGCTCCAAAACGCATGTTGTTTCGAAGATTAAAAGTGACTCTTCGGCGGTATATGTTGACCTTGGTGTGGACACTAAGAAGAACAAGGCGATCAAATCTGGGGAGAGGAGAGACATATGGATAGACGACAAAACTGGGAATGAGATATCCCATGGCCTCAGGATAAGAACTCAGATGAAGGCGAAGTATCAGAGGGGTAGGAAGTCTGTCTATCAATATCTCAGAATGACGGCTATTGTTAATCCTCATGCTTCAATATCACTGGTTGTGTATGACAAAGAGGGCTCTGTTGTTGAAGAGGGGAACTGGATTAGGACCAGCAACAAACTACCCAGGGTAGTCGAGGAAATCAAGCCACACCCTCATGGGATACAGCTCGGCACACTACAAAGAATGCTCAGAGAAGCCAATGACAGGAGGATGACTTCATTCCTAAAGCATAATTTCTCAGGGGTCAGTCCTAGGGCTGCTAAGGAAATTTTGGCCATAGCAGAGGTAGAGGAAGGCAGAACCCCGAAGAGGATTAAAGCAGAGGAAGCGAAGATGATAGTGTCCGCGTTTCAGACTGTTAAGCTCCTGAAACCGCCTATGGATTGCTTGTCCCCGATAGAGGATTTGCTGATCAAGAAAGGGCTCTCTAAAGCCATAGATTCCCGGTTTGCATCCACAGTTACAAGGAATCCCTCTGTTAGTCAGGGAAATCCTTTCCAAATCGAGGTTGGGTTGGTATTTGGGGGAGACCTGACCTCTGACGGGCCGATAGAGATCCTCAGATTCGCCAATAGGGTCCCTCTTATGTATCAGCAAGGTGGGTGCTTATTGACTAAGGCCCTCGAAGCTGTGAACTGGAAGAGTTACGGTTTGGAACAGCCAGGAGGAAGCGGAATACCAAAGGGACCTGCGGCAGTCTTGATTCATCTGGCTTCTACCAATGTCCAATTCACCAGTGAGGCAAAAGAGGCGGTCTCTTACAATGAGGAGGTTTTTGATGAAATTAGAAAGGCGATGCTGGAGGTTGGAAGGGGGCTCAAAAATCATTTGAAGAAGAGCTCCCAACGGAAGAAAGCCAAGGAGAAGTTTGAGCTCGTGAACAT
>CAXHFM010000006.1:0-31128 GCA_964016345.1 uncultured Candidatus Poseidoniales archaeon
CGCCTATGTTCGTCGGCAGCGTCAGATGTGTATAAGAGACAGGTATAGAGGCTACTCTCTCATGCACACCCTATGACAGGGGAATAGAAGATGTAGATGGTATCGGCTCATGGGCCGAATCAAATGCTGTTTGCTTTTCCAATTCCTACACTTCACTGGTGACAAATAGGGAATCCGGTCTTTCCGCTTTGGCGACAGCCTTAACCGGATGGGCTCCCAAATGGGGTTTACATATAGAAGAAAATAGAATCCCAAATATTCTCGTTCAGGTTGAGTGTGAGATGGAAGACATAACCGACTGGAGTATACTGGGTGATTGGATAGGAAAACAAATCAAACCAGAATGGAATCTTCCATGGGGTCCAATGCCTATGATTAGTGGACTCCCTCGTGCAACATTTGAGATGAAAAAAGCACTAACTGCGGCGGCAGCTAATTATGGGTGTCCGATGTTATGGGCAGACGGACTAACCCCCGACCCACCAACAGTTCATTCGTATGAAGGAACATTGAATTTCAGAGAATCAGATTTATCTGAAAGGTATCATGATTTGTCTCCCAAGGGAAAGGTAGACTTGGTAGTTATTGGATGTCCACAGGCCAGTGTTGGAGAAGCCAGAACAACCGCCTCATTCATGCGTTCGAGGATGGAATTAGGTGAGAAAATACCAGATCATAGACTCTGGGTCTTCATGAGCTCACATAACTACAATATGATCGAGGCGGATGGAACGCTGGATATCCTAGAAGAGGGGGGCGCATTGGTTTTGAGGGACACTTGCCCCGAGGTGACCCCTTACAACCGTTCTCGGTACAATCACTTACTTACCAACTCCCTAAAGGCAGAGCATTATCTGACGAGCGGACTGAATAAGATGCCCACAAGCGTAGCTAAAATCGAAGACTGCGTGTCCCATGCATTTGACCCTTCATTGATTACTGGTGAAAGGCCTACACTTTCCTCGGGAAAACTCAAGAAGTCAAAATCCTCAAAATATGTCGCCAAGGGCGGTTTTTCCACGAAAGGTCGTGGAATACCCAGTCAGGAGGAATGGTCTGTCACAGGAAAGGCTCTTGTTACGGACGTACCGATTACATATTTAGGATATGTAAATAGAGACACGGGAGTAATCGAAGAGCCAGGGCACCCTCTTGATGGTATCCAAATTGCGGATAAGGTTCTGATATACCCCAAGGGATCAGGTTCTACTGTTGCCCCATTCGTGTTGATGGGCCTAATCTACACAGGAATGGGGCCATTGGCAATAATTAATCGAGATGTATGCCCTCTAACGCTCCCAGCCGCGTCTCTCTTGGGGACTCCATATGCGCATAGTTTCGAGAATGATCCGATCCAAGAAATCAACACCGGGGACGAAGTTAGGATGGAACTGATCAATGGAAAGGTCAGCATGTATGTTATGTCCAGATTTAGCGAGGGTTGATGACGGAAACTCATACCCGTGGCCATGGACTCTAACCGGGGACCGGAACCCTGCCGGCCCAAAGACTGGGGCAAGTTCGAGATAACCAATAGGGATGGCGCCGCTAGAATTGGTAAATTCCACACCCGTCACGGAGTAGTCACCACTCCGATGTTACTTCCTGTGGTTAATCCGAACTTAAGGACCATCGAACCGAGAGAAATGTGGGACAAGTATGGCATTGAAGCACTGATAACAAACTCCTATGTTATCTGGAAGCATGAAAAGCTTAGTGTTCCTGCTAAATCGGATGGAATTCACAAATTATTGAATTTTCCCGGAGCAATAGTAACCGACTCTGGCACGTTCCAGTCATATGTCTATGGGGATGTTGAGGTTTCACCAGAAGAGATAGTCTCATTCCAAAGAGAAATCGGTGTTGATGTGGGGACCATGTTGGATGTTTTCGGAAGGCCCGATATGAGTAGAGATCAAATTCAACATGCAGTCGACGAGACTTTCAACAGGGCAAATATATCCCTACTGGAAGCAAGGGAGGATATCTTACTAAATGGGCCAATACAAGGAGGATTGAATCATGATTTGAGGGCTGAATCTGCAAGATTAATGAGTCAAATACATGATTCAGGGAAGACATTTGCAGTTCATCCAATAGGTGGTATTGTTCCTCTAATGGAACAACAGAGATATAGAGAGTTATTTGGAATTATATTGGCCGCAAGATCGCAAATACCCCCTGATAAGCCAATACACATGTTCGGTTGCGGACATCCACTTCTCTTCCCACTATCTGTGGCCTTAGGGGTTGATTTCTTCGATAGTGCCGCATATGCACTATTCGCTCGTGATGATAGAATACTTACTCCTGAGGGAACAGTGAAGATACAAGCCTTGAATGAGTGGCCAGTAGCATCTTCCGCACTCTTCGGAAAGACTCCAAAAATGGTTCTGGAAATGTCCAAAGAAAGAAGATCAGAGATTCTAGCACATCATAATCTGGAGGTTACCCAGGTCGAACTAGCTAGATGCAGGGAGGCGATTAGGGATGGAAGTATTTGGAAACTGGCAGAGGTAAGAAGTCACGCCTCGCCTAGGCTCAGGGAAGCTTTCGAATGGGTTTTGGATCAACTCGAAGAGCTCGACGATTCAGAAGTAGGCTCAACACTTCTTGAGCTCATGGCATCTACAAATCCAATTAGGAAAGGAGGAGAGCCACTTTCTGAGGATACAGGTTCCAGGCCACACATACTTCATCTTCTGGCCTTGATCTCACTGAGATGGCGTATGCCAGGGTCCTGGTGGGACGGTAGCTCTGGACTTCCAGAAAGAGTCTTGATAATTCACAATTCTCCCCCTCCCTGGAGGGAAAGCGCTCTTGGCTCAATAGTTGAGAATCTAATTGAGAATCCCAGGACAGTAGTTCTGATTGCTACTCCCCTGGGGCCAATCCCCTATTCCTTTGAGGATCTCTCTCCTTTCTGTCACTTAGATGGTCCTGACTCTATCTGGTCTGTTGAATTCGATGAGACCAATTCCTACGGAGACGTTTCGTATCTTGGGCTAGAGGAAATCCCAATCATGACCTCATCACCAAAGATTCTAGAAGAATCTTCAGAACAAATCAGCAAGATTAGAACATGGCTGGACAGGTGTTCGGTCGTTGACAAAGTATCAGTTTTGTGTGGAGTTCACCCAAAGAAACTCTGTGAAGTATCGGAGATAATGGAAGCGAGAAGATCCAATACTGATAGGATGGTGAATGTTAGTTTCAATGGGAAACATGTGCTATCTCCGAGATTGAAGGACGGGGGTATTTCGTTGACCTCAGAAGGGGCAAGAGTTCTGTACTCACTCAACCCAGGTATTCCAGATTTGTTTGATGAAGAAAACTCTTCCGAGGAGGAAGACTATCCGGGGGTGCCGAGAGTGATGATTTCCGAAGACGCGATACCTTTCGTCGGAGATGGGCGCAACGTAATGCACGGCTACATTATTGGGGCCGATCCTCATATCACTCCTGGGCAACCGTGTCTAGTGGTCTCTCAAGAAGGGGACTTGGTAGCTCATGGAGTACCCACTTCAACTAGACTAGAGATGGCTACTTTCAGGAAGGGAATCGCAGTCAAAGTAAGAGACGGGTGCCTAAAGGAGTAGCCTCCATAATCAACTGTCTCCGATTGATATTTTCGGGGATTAATTCAAGTGTTGCCTTCCAGAGGACCTTTTGACTCCCTACGGGAGTCGGGTGCTACACATGGCCACTAATACAGTCGATGAGATGCTGATAACAGCACGCTCAATGAAAAAAATGTATGGCCCTCACCTAGCTTTAGATGATATTAGCCTAGACATCCCCCATGGCGCTATTGGAATTCTAGGGCCAAATGGAGCGGGCAAATCGACATTTTTCAAATGCCTTCTAGGACTCATAAAGACAACCTCTGGCTCTGGAATGGTATTGGGGCACGATATAAGGACTGAAGGTGAATTGATACGTTCAAAGATTGGATATATGCCCGAATATGACTCACTTGATCCTGGCCTTACTGCAATTGATCAAGTTAGGTACTCTGGTGAGTTATTGGGGATGAATCCAAATTCCGCTACTCAGAGGGCACATGAAGTACTGCAATACGTAGGTCTCAAAGATCAGAGATACAGGAAAATCGAGACTTTTAGCACGGGAATGAAACAAGCCGCTAAATTAGCCTGCGCACTTATACATGACCCTGAGATTCTGATTTGCGATGAGCCAACTAATGGATTAGATCAGAGGGCAAGAGAATTCATGCTACAGACTCTAAGAAAGACTGTAATCGAAGGTGGAAGATCTGTACTTATGAGTAGTCATGTAATGGACGATGTAGAAACCGTATGTGACAGGATTGTGATGATTCACAAAGGTAAGATAGTCGTTCACAGGAGTATAGACGACATGGTCAAACAGGTGGAGAAGGAAATAGAAATCTCAGTCTGGGGAGGGGCTTCTCAGATGGAGAAAGAGCTATCCTCAAGAGGACTTTCTGTTAGAAGGATGGGGAGAAATATGAGAGTCACCAAGGTAGATGATGAGACATACACCGAGATTCTGTCATCAGCGGCCGAAGCAGGAGTCCAGGTAAGGAAGATGACAGATTATGAGCCAGATTTAGAGGATATTTTCCTTCTGATAATGGATAAGCTAGGTGAAGAAGTGAGGGATACAGGAGAATTGATGACTTCTGGACATAAGGGAGAGGGGCTATGACTTCCGAACTCGATATTTCTGGTGGCACGACCAGGATGGAATCAGCATTTGGATCTGGAGATGGAGATGACGAGGCAAAGGCCTCAGTCGCACAGAAAGCCGAAGTCAAAGGCTCAATATATGAACAGACATATCGTCCATGGAGGGGTTCTTTAGGCCCTAGGTGGGTCAGAAACTACGCGATTTTTAGACACCATGTTTACGGTCTATTTTCAAGCAAAGGGCACAGATACTATCACCCTGCTGTTAGACTTACCATTCTCGTAGTATTCCTATTCTCTCTATCTCCAGTGGCAATGCTATTTTTGGCATCCTTGGGAGGGCAAGGGGGTTTCGGAGAGATACTTTCCAGAATGTGGGGCATAAACAGGTATAATCTATGGGGCCAGGTACTGGGATTCTTCCCGCGTAATCTTTGTATGTGGCCGCTACTTACTGCACTTGTTGTCGGGGGTATGATTTCAGATGATCGTAGAAACGGAACGAGTGCTATATATTTTTCAAGACCGGTCAATAGAATAGACTACACGGCTATGAAATATCTCAGTAGCGCAGTCGTACTGGGCTTCGTGATAGTCTTCTCTTACATGGTATACTACACCAGTGCAATAGTCATGAACGGAGAGGGTTGGGCATTTCTGATTGATACATTTCCCATCTTCATGGGCGGGCTATTGGCAGGAATTCTTTTGGTTCTAACTTACACTTCCATTGGCTTGGCACTTTCCAGTATCAGTCAAAGTAGATTTTTCGCTGCAGTAGCCTTCCTAGCAGTTATCTACGGGACCAAGATGGTCGCCTTCCTAATCGAGTCTACCTTTGAATCGTCCATCCTCTATCTATTGAGCCCTTATGATGGTCTGGCCCACATAGGTCAGTGGCTCGTTGGAATAGAGTCTAACTATGACTATCCTCTAGCCTTTTCAATCGTCTCAATATTGCTAATTAATTCCTTATCACTGGCATTACTCACGAGTAGGGTCAGTTCCCTGGAGGTGACAAGAGAATGACTTCTAGGACACCGGCAGTAATGATCGAATCTGCTTCTAAGTGGTACGGTGAAGTGATAGGTCTCAATGACGTTTCTCTAGCAATAGATGGTGGAGTCACAGGAGTTTTAGGGCCCAATGGAGCAGGTAAATCAACACTATTCAAATTACTTCTTGGAAGACTCAAGCCAAGCCAAGGAACAGTCAGATTATTCGGCACTGATCCGTGGGAGAGTACTTCTCCTTTCAGAAGAGTAGGATATGTAAGCGAAACTGAGCCATTGTATGAGTGGATGACTGGATTGGATTTCCTTATGACGATGGCAAGACTGCATGGAATGACTAGGGACGAGGCTAGGGAAAGGGCTGAACATGTCTTGGAATTCGTTGGCTTGAGTGATGTTCGCCACAAAGAAGTTGGTAAGTATAGCAAGGGGATGCGGCAGAGAGTCAAAATTGCCCATGCACTTGTTCACGATCCGGATCTGATAATTCTTGACGAGCCCTTGCATGGTTGTGACCCTCTCGCCAGAACCAGTATTATGTCCGTTATCAGGGAGCTAGGAAACAGTGGAAAAACTGTAATCGTTTCCAGTCACATACTTGAGGAAATAGAGAGAATTACAGAACAGATTGTGATCCTCCATAATGGCAGACTGCTTGCTCTCGGTAATTTACATGCTATCAGGGGCCTTCTAGATAAACACCCCCACAGAATTCTACTTGAGACGGAATCCCCGAGAGATTTAGCCAAGGAACTAATTACAAGAAAACCGATTTACGGTGTCAGGTTTCCAGAGGAGGGCTTTTTGGAAATTCAGACAGGAGACCTGTCTGCCGCACATGAAATTCTTCCCAACGCAATTATAGAATCTGGAATTAGGGTTACTGCAGTTGAGAATCCTGATGATAACCTAGACTCACTACTCGGGTATCTCGTAGGGGGTGGATGATTGGACGTTCAGGGAAGAGATCTTTCAGAAACTGTTTGGACCAGACTAGATAGAAAAGCAGGAGCTGTGATTGAGTTAACCATCCGGCAACTCAGACATAAAATATCCACTTGGGTAGTTTTAGCATTAGGAACAATCCTCATGGCCCTACTTCTCGCTTTCTACATTGACTCAATAAGAGAAGGATTCGAATCAATAGATAACGATGGAGACAGTGTTGATGAAGATAGAGATGGATACCCCCTCGGACAAGAGAGAAAATATGGAACTAGTGACTGGAACGGAGAAGAGTTTCCCGGGTCTGGAACATACATCTACGAGGGAGAAATAGACTGGAATGACCAAAATCGGGAGATTTCAGGCAATAAGACGTGGGAAGGAGTCTCTCTCCTCGATGCTTCTTGGATAGACACCGATTACAAAGGTGGGCAATGGGACTATATTATTGACTGGGACGAAGTCACAAACTGTCCAGACACACGGGGAGAGATATTCGTAGATTACATGCCCGATTTCGCTACAGCATGTCAGCTAGAAGACGGTACATATGCCACAAATGGGAAGTTCAATGCAGAAGGAAATATCACAGTCCCTCGGGACCACTATCTGACCTACGGCTACGTCACTGGAATATTTGCCGTCCCAAAAGACCCCAAGGAGATGTACATAGATGAGGACGACATCGATTGGGATGGTTCTTCCGGAAGCCAAGGAATCGACGACGATGGAGACTGCCTCAGAACGGAATGGCTCACTCAGTTAGATGAAGAATTCATGTGGTGGGAAGAGCCACATAGGCCAGACGCAAATGGAAATGGTATCCAATGTGACGTTATTTGGGTTATCGACTCACAAACTGGAGAGGTCATTTCTATCAGTGCCGACTCTTCAGTGGATGAAGACCCAGTTGACGAAAATTACGCAGGTGAAGCCAGTCATAGGACATTTGTAATAGCGACAGGAAAGATAGCGTTCGTACTACTTCTGGGACTATTCCTTCCTCTCTTCCTTTCTTTGGGATTAGTCCGAGATGAGACAGAGAGGGGGACATTACACTATCTACTATCCAAGCCAATTCACAGGGGGGAGTTCATACTTTATCGTGTTCTTGGTTATCTCGCCGTTGTCTCATTTTTTGTTCTAGTCTTATCTTTGGTTATGGGATTAATCACATCGATAATAGGACCAGGAGAAAGCCTGTTCAGAGTGGGGGATCTCCCCGTCTGGCTTGGAATCGCTATCTCTACAATACTGGTCCTGGCCGCGTACGGATCTCTGTTTAACACGATAGGGCTTCTCTTGCCAAAGTACGGGGTGTACTTATGTATCGTGATTGGAGTGTGGGAATTTGCTATGGGGTTCACTACCCTTATCTCTCCTAGCTCTTCGATTGCGACACTTTCTGTATCTCACTGGGGACTACAACTAATCGACTCAATTGTTATGGTTTCTTGGCCTGATACTCTTCAATTTTCCCAGATGTCTTCAGCTTTTGGTCTACAGACCGGATTAGAGTGGATTTGGTCGCCTCCAGTTCATACACTAAATTCTAGTAATGCATATTTAGGGATCCTCACTTCGACAACCATGCTTATTGGAGTCTCTGTTTCGATGATAGGCATCGGTAGCGCAGTTTTCAGCAAGAGAGAGATAATGTGATACCATGATTCAAGAGAATACTCATTTCAAGGGCGACTTCTCCTCCCTTTGGAGGCTAGACGTCATGCCCCCTATACGTCGATTATCATGGTGGTGGTGGTGGGCACTCATACTGATCCCAGACCCTGAAAGGCCAGGCAGATCAAAGCAACTGATGATTTTATGGTCAACAAAAGAAACTCCCGCAATAAGGGTGAGTGGACACTGGTGGAAGCCCGGAGGGAGGATGTTTGTAGATGAGCACGGAGGGCATGTCATACCAGGAATGGTCTGTGCTTGGTGGTTTGATGGAGAGAAAATGTTCGAGCCGTTGGTCATGAGAGAATGCAGGATGGCCAGTATTTCAGATACACATCCCCTATGGCCGGGGGATGGCAAAGGAGAGGGAGCAGGAGCGGTAATACCACTGATTCCTCAAGACATGTCAATAGGAATGGCTCCCGGTAACAAGTCCTTCTGGATAAATCTCGAAAGTGATGAAGAGGCAGCTACCAGAGGAGCACCCAGTAAGTTTGAAGCCGAACTCACTCCTTGGTGGGGGCCTCCTAGTGAATTAACCTACAAGAATAATGAGTACTTCTTGGGCATGGGGTATGACATACTCAGATTACAGGCCACAAAGTGCAGATTAGTTGTTGATGGCAAGGTCATGGAGGGAACGGGCTACTTCCAGAAGGTTTCTGTTCAAGCGCCTTCCTTTCCATGGTTTTGGGGAATGTTGCATTTCAATGATGGGTCATATCTTGATTGGTTTATGCCACATGTTACTCCGATGTGGTCGGCGAGAGATGACAAGCCCTGGAGATTGAGAGATTTCTTCCGTTCTCCAAACATAGGAACAGGTGTTTTCCAAGATAGAAAGACCGGAAAGACTCAAAATTTCGATAACTGCAGTGTTAAGCTTTGTAAGCAAAGCTCTGGAGATGCACTAGTAGACGACAAGGGGAATATCCTCCCGGAGTTTAGGGTTAAGGTCTGGAATGACGACTCATGCGCTAACATCAGAGTTAGAGCAGTTAGTAGAGCAAGATGGATTTTTGACCAACCAACTAGGGCTTCTTGGGTAAGTCACCTAACTTACAATGAATATCCACTAGAGGTCCTCTCAATCAAATTTGAGGATTCAGAAGGGATTAGGACAGAGCAGGACTATGAATGGATTCATGGAAATGCAGAACACGCATGGGGCGTTCTTCATTAGGTGTCAATATGAGTGAAATAATTTCTAGCTTCAGATCAAAGTTGGACCTCGAAGCGATAAGAGAAAGGTTTCCAGAGATTTCCGACTCAGAAACTCCAATATGGCATGGAAGCCCAGCTTTATTGTCCATGTCTGGAAAATATGCTCTAGCTGGATTAGTTTTTGTAATCCATTTAGTATTCTACTGGGCCTCTAAGTATGATGCTGTTATCGAGGGCGAGGTAAATTTGAATCTATTAGTGGGTCTATCAAACGCAATCATTGACATATCGGGCGTTCTGGGGTTTGCATTGATGATGTTGCTGTTGGCCAAAATAAATCACTATCTCAATACTTCCACTTCAGGGGGATGGACGACATCATGGTTACTTATTAACGGATTAATTCCCTTGTTATGGTACATTACTACAATAGTAAACTCAACTCTAATATTCATAGGATTTCAAGGATTTGATAATCTTATTGGAGAGCACATACCAGTTTGGAAAGATTGGTACTATCTCGTCCTGGGGGTATTTTCTTTCATTTCTGCTATGGCCATGACTGCACATTACAGTAAAGCATTCCAATATGCAATCACAGACAAGAGGGTCCATATTAAGAAAAAGTTCCTTTACTTCGATTCTAGTTCGGTTGGGATCCCATTTGAGAAGGTCGAGAATCTAAAGGTCGAGCCTCCAATCATCGGGAGAATATTTGGTTTCGGAAATGTACATGTGATTACTGACGGAATACAATCAAATATCTCTGAGGATAATGACTTGGTCAGAAATTCAAGCTTCCTAAATCCATTAACCTGGATTTTTATCCAGAGAAAAAACAGTACCTCTTCTAAAGATCCGAGCGAATGTCTTTACTGTATCAAAGAACCTATGTCTGTTTACGCATTAATCAACGAGTTGATAGACAATTCATAATTGTCTTCCGCACCGTTCTTAACTGCAAGGCTGCCGATTAAGTCCGAGGGAGACCGATGGAAGACACAGTAACTCAAGCAGCCCAACTGATCACAAAAGGAGATTTCATGGGGGCGATGGAAATTTTCGAAGCCTTTTCGAATGCTAATCCTGAAAATCCAGCAGGTTTCCATGGCTGGGCTGAAGCAGGACTTTTTGAGATTCAGGCCAATGGTAATCTGGATGATAAGGGGAATGATAGGATTAACGAGGGTCAGATAGCCGCATATTTCAGAAAAGCTTCATCCATGGAACCAAAGAACCCTGACTACCTAGCCTCCTATGCCAATGCCTTACTGGAGTTCGACAGAATACCAATGGCAGTTCGTGAATTCAGGAAGCTGAAGTCACTCGGGGACGAGTTAGACGATGTTGACGTCTCATTCCACTTATATGAAGCCGCCAAGGCCTTGATTGAATTGGTCGATATGAAGACAAATTATGACAGGAGCGATCCAAATGCAAGGCAATTTATCCCAATAGCTTTGGAGTTCGCGATGCTAGGCCTCGGCTTTTCGTCAATAGACGAGGCTATGGAGTACCTAGTTCCAGAGGAATAGGGGGGAAGATCAACTGGCCAGCGACTGTTTTCTAGTCGCCATCGGGTATCATGGAAATCTATTTCACGGCTCCCAAATCCAACCTGATGTAAGAACAGTACAAGGTACTCTGAAGGAGTCACTGAAAGAGATAGGATGGTGGAGGGAGGGCTGTCTCCGGCTGTCCAGCAGGACGGATGCAGGGGTCAGCGTGAGGATGAACTTGGCCAGTATAGACCTCCCAGAGTCAGTTACATCATCAATTGATGGCTCGAGAGTAATCAGGGCCCTGAACGATCGCCTCCCCGACGATTTGGTAGTCTGGGCCGCAAAAAAAGTCCCCTCCACAACTCCAACACGGCCAGTAATTTCAAGGAAGTACTACTACAGATGCGAAGTTATGAAATCATGGCCCGAAAATGTTGATATTGATATCCTAACCAATGCTTGTCAGATTTTTGTGGGGACTCATGACTTCACCAATCTCTGTAGGCTCGAGGAAGGAAAGGAGCCAACTAGGACTATAATTAGCTGTGACCCTTGGATAGGTATTGACAATAGGCCGATAGGAATTTGCGTGGTTGCCAAATCATTTCTATGGAACCAAGTCAGAAGAATGGCCTCCGCCATCACAGGGGTCGTTTCAGGAGAATATGACCTAGACTTCCTGTCTAAATCTATTGAAAATCCAAATATTCCCGTTGATATGGGAATGGGGAGCTCTAAAGGATTGATTCTTTGGGAAGTTAATCATTCGGCACTGGATGGAATTGGATTAGGAGCTATCCCCGATACTAGAATATTTACAAAGCCACCATCTTCACTCAGGGGACATAAGAATTGGCTGGGCTTGTGTAATTTGGAAATGTCGACATTGGTTAATGCAGAGTGGGTTAGAGAAATCGGTCTATCCTAATCCAAACTTCTTCACCATCACTGCAGGGTAGACTCTCCCTGAGGAATGAGTTAGAGATAATTTCAGCGGTTTTAGTATGCCTAGTTAAGTCAGGGATTAGCAAAGCACATTTTATCCATATTTCAGAATCGATAGAGATGCTAGCATGAAAAGCCGTGGCTCCTCCAAATGATTTCCCATCTCTCTCAAATCCTTGAATCCTAATTGGCTCGAGCCCGACAACATCACTTCCTTCGTCCAGTCCGGATGCAACTCTCAATTTTCTATATGGGTCCAAGCTCTCACTTTCCAGATCCACATTTAACGTCCCAGGCCAAGCACTGGATCCTAGTACTTCTTTGAATTGCTCTTGGTAATGTGGCTGGGCCATGAAAACATGAGCCCTGCCTAGGCCACTCGACACCGCACCGTGTAGTAGCACATAGAGCCCTACTAGACCTCCCTCATAAGGTTCCGCTTCAGTTCAGAGATAGTACACCGCGCCTTGCTTGGAAATACCCCAACCCATCTCTGATAAATGCCTACATTCATTACTCCCTTCTCTCAATAGAGGGTTTGTATGGTTGAAATGAATGAATAAAATTTCAGGGTCTCCCTGTTTTTTGTTACCTAGCAGTCCTATGGTTTCCGTTACAGTGGGATGAGGAATCTCACTAACATCTCTGCTTGTTATCTCATCGTAATTCCAGAATGTCCCATCTATCAATGCTATGTCCACTTCCATCTCCTTGAGCCAATCTACAATTCCGAACTCTTCTCCCAAGGTTTCTTCCCAGGAATCCTGATCTGGCATAAAAAGTAGACTTTTTTTACGCCCCCTGATTATCAAAGCATGGTTGTCCGAGAGCTCAGATCTATGGGGAACTGGAATCGCTGTTAACGTAAATCCACAACCTGGAGTCGGTTCAAATGGCTCCATCGGGACCCAATAGTTTGGAATAATCACTCCTTGATCAATCATTATTGACCACGAAGGTGTTGAATCTAGAAGGTCTCCCATTGATGAGCTACAGTGAAGAATTATTCCCGAAGAACCCATCACTTCACGTCCAAATAATCCCAATCCATCCGTGTGACCAAGATGAGCATGCGTCAATGAAACACTGGAGGGAGGCCACTCTAAACTCCCAATGGAGTTCCACAAATCAAATTGTCCTGCCATCATTCTACTTGCCTCGATCATGTGACATGATCCATCTAGTCCTTTTAGTCCCAGAGAAACTGGCATTTTAGAGAGCTCGGGGGAGCGCCAAGCCTCTTCACAACAATCCTTCAAACACCCTACTTGAGGAAACCCTCCGTCCTGTGTGATTCCGAGCAAAGTCACCTCCACAGAACCTACGTCCATGCACTCGGATAGGCCTATGGGAAATGAACAGCTCGCTCCGATGGAGCAATGTACCTCCTGCTTATTGGAGTATCATGGCGGCCGACATGTCTTGGATGTCAGAGATACTAAATCAATTGAAAAAACAGGATTTGGACTGGAATCCCCCTGTACTAGAGTCAGCGAGTACTCCTCACTGTAGGGTAGAAGGAAAAGAAATGATCATGCTATCGGCAAATAACTATCTAAACTTAACAACCCATCCAAGAGTAGTTGAGGCGGCTATTGAGGCTACGCGGAAATACGGAGCTGGGTCAGGTTCCGTCAGGGCAATAGCTGGAACTCTCGATATTCACATAGAAGCCGAGAAAAAGGCCGCAGAATTCAAGGAAGTGGAATCGTCTCTAATTTACTCAGCTGGATATACTGCAAATGTGGGTCTTATACCGTCACTTGTTAGAGGAAAAGAGGATATTATCATTTCTGATGAACTTAATCATGGCTCTATAATAGACGGAGTAAGGCTGACCAAGGCAAGCAGGGCAGTATACCCTCATAATGACGTTGAGGCCCTGGAAAGAATTCTCAAGGAGAATAAGAATTCAGGAAGAAAGCTAATAATAACCGATGGTGTTTTTAGCATGGATGGAGATATAGCCCCATTGGATGATATTACAGAAATAGCTGAAGAATATGGCGCTATGATAATGGTTGATGATTGTCATGGCGAGGGAGTACTGGGAGGTGGCAAAGGGATAGTCGGACATTTCGGACTCCAAGGCCGTGTCGACTTTGAAATCGGATCATATTCTAAGGCCATGGGGGTTCAAGGAGGAATATTGGCGGGTTCCGAACTTGTGAGAAGCTATGCGATTAACCATAGCAGATCATGGCTTCTCTCTGGAAGTCAACCACCTGGAGTAGCCGCAGCCCAAAAGGCAGCCGTTGAGGTTTTGATGGAGGAACCTCAGCATGTTAGGAAACTGTGGGAAAATACCAATTATTTCAGAAAGCAACTTCAATCGATGGGATTTGATACGGGTCGTTCGGAGACTCCGATAATTCCGGTGATGTGTGGCGAAAGTAAAGTTGCTAAAGACCTCTCTAGTATGCTTAGGGAGAGTGGGATACTCGTTGGAGCAATAGTATTCCCAATGGTCTCGAGGGATAAAGCGAGAGTCAGGACGCAAATCTCGTCA
Source organism: uncultured Candidatus Poseidoniales archaeon (assembly GCA_964016345.1). Taxonomy (GTDB): domain Archaea; phylum Thermoplasmatota; class Poseidoniia; order Poseidoniales; family Thalassarchaeaceae; genus MGIIb-O5. The sequence continues at coordinate 14,432 of CAXHFM010000006.1, forward strand.
GGGCTTACCCGCAAAGATTTGGATATAGTCCTATCAGAGTTCGAAAGATGTGGTAAGAAATTAAGATTGATCTAGGAGAGTAAAGGATGTCTGTGGATCGCATTGAGGATGAAAGTAATTTTTGGCCAGTTTCAACGGAGATAAAAGTAAACTGGGGAGATATGGACGCTCTCGGCCATGTCAACCATTCAGTTTTTGCAAAATGGATGGAGACGGTTAGAATGATGTATTTCTCCGAGATTGGAATGATGGATCTCTACGACGATTCTAATATCGGACCGATTCTTGCCAAAATAGAAATAGACTACGAATTGCCAATAGTATTCCCTGACGTTATTACAGTAAGTACTTCAGTTTCTAGAATTGGAAATTCGTCTTTTGATATGAGATACAAAATTGAAAGTCTGAGCAATAATGGAAGAATTGCGGCAAAAGGTAGTGTAGTTTGCGTTCTGTTAGATTATAATTCAGGTGTGCCTCATAATATTCCCTCCAAAATAAGAGAATCTATCGCCAGATTAGAGGGAGATTTCCATGTTTAAGTGTATTAGATGATGTCTATTACTTCTTCTAGTTCAGAGTCCGAATCCTTTCCGAAGGGCTTATCATCGCCATATATAGTCATCTTCATTCCTTCGAATGGCCCGATCCCTCTATCTATTCTTTCAATAATTCTCCATCTTGGGGCATACGATAAATGAATCCAAAGAGCCCCCGGAAGAATATATATGAACCAACCTAATCTTTCTAGTAGAATCCCATGCTGATTATCAATAATCGAGGCCGACAGTATAGTCAGTCCGAGGAATGGTAGAGTAAAAAGGATCTTCCTGAGGTAAAGAAGCCTTGCAGGGGGCCTCTTAACAATCGATGAAACTAGAATTGAGAAAGCACCTAATGTGGAGGCTATCGAGATAACCACGATCGTCTGAAGGAGCCAATGCTTCACGATTTGATAATACCCCTCTCCAAAAGAGAGGCTATCATAGATCAATGGGGGCAGAAGTGCGATAGAAATCATTAGGCCATAGACCCCCCCTACAATTATCGGATGACATAGGGCCAAGGAATCTCTTAGGAAGAAATTACTCACAGATCCTCCCTTTAGCATATGTCTGTGATCGGAATCCATGGATTCAACCACGTTTTGCCAGCCTTCCACGGCCCTCCGCCAACAACTCTTAATTATGACAATTTGGGTTCTTTTCAATCAAAACAACCAACTGGAAAAATATTCCACCTCTTAATTTGATTTCCAAGAAGAACCTATGTGCGGAGAGATTATGATGTCATCACTAGTCCCCTAGTCTGGCGTGCATATGAGTGAAGATGAGGTATTATTCAACATCAAGGAATCTAATCTTGATAGTGGCCTCAGGGGGGTACCCGTAGGGACTTGTGAAACATCATTTGTCGACCCACTCGAAGGCGTCCATTATGTTGGATATCCTGTTGAGGACTTAGTCGATCTTGAGGAAGAGGACGTTGTTTATTTGCTGTTAAACAAGGAACTTCCAACACCCGAACAGTCCCAGAAATTCAGATCAGAACTCGCTCTCAGAGGGGAAACACTGCCAACGGGCGCATTGAGGGTATTGGAGTCACTTACCCCTGGTAGTGGCCATCCAATGGATTGGATAGCTATTGGCATAATGGCATTAGGGACTGCTGAACCCACAGGCGATGCAAAGTCGGATTCAATGAACTTAATTGCAAGAATGCCTGAACTAATGGCCCGAGTATTCCTATTACGAGGGGGTAAGAAGGAACAGCTCAAACCCAGAAAACCCGAGCTCGGTTTGGTTGAGAACTTCGTTCACATGATTGGAATCGAAGGCGATGAGGCAGAAAGGATGAACAGAGTTCTAAGATTCTTTTTCATACTACACTTGGATCACGGAGGAGGAAACCTCTCAACCTTCACGGGAAAAGCTGTTGCTTCGGGGAGGGCTTCTGTTTATGCGGCAATGTCAAGTGCAATGAACGCTCTCTCGGGGCCCTTGCATGGTAGAGCAAATCAGGCTGTATTGGAGTTTATCCAACGTATTGGAACATCTGATAGGGATGAGATAGAGTCTTTCGTAAATGCAGAGATAGATTCGAAAAGGCCAATATATGGCTTCGGTCATGGAGTTCTAAGTGCAGAGGATCCACGTGCTAGACTACTGATAGGACTCGGAGAGGAAATTTGCCCCGATGATGAATTATATAAGACCGTCAAAGTCCTACGAGAAATAACCCCCAAGATTCTCAAGGAAAGACTCCCGAAGATAAGAAATCCTTATCCAAATGTGGATCTTGGAAGTGGGATGTTATTGCATTCGGTGGGTTTCAGGAAGCCAGATTATTACACCACCTTCTTCGGATGGGCCAGAGTTGCTGGGATTTGTGCCCAGATACTAGATGAGAGAAATGCTAGGGAAGGCAGAGGTACTCCGATTTACAGGCCCATGTATGTCCCACGTAACCAACCTCTCCGAAGGCTGTGATTACTCATCTCTAAGAGATGAAAGAGCAGTTTCCACAGCGGCCATTGTAATCCTCCCTCCACTTTCTCTAACCATGGTAGCAACCTTCTCGACCTCGTGTTCTTCTGCGCCTGCTGCTGCTACCATATTCATCAGATGTAATTTCATATGGCCAGCCTGAATTCCAACTGTAGCGAGAGCCCTCAACGCACCAAGGTTCTGTGCGAGTCCCGCCGCAGCCATTACTTTTGCAAGATCATTAGCGGTGCGCAGTCCCAGTAATGCAACATTTGCTTGTGCGCCAGGATGTATTCGAACAGCACCTCCAACCAATCCCACTGCCATTGGGACCTCAATCGAACCAACTAGATTGCCATCAGAGTCTTTTTCCCAGTGAGTCATAGAGGAATATTCCCTTCCAAAGGAGGCATATGAGTGAGCTCCTGATTCAATCGCCCGCCAGTCCTGTCCGCACGCTATAGCAACAGGTGAAATCGCGTTCATTATTCCTTTATTGTGTGTGGTCGCCCTGAATGGGTCGGCCGCGGCAAAGTGATACGCTTGAATCACGCCATCAATGACACTGGAACCATTCTCTGGATCTTTGCCATCATCAGACATTTCTTCGGGAGTAAATATCGCACTTACTTTGGCAAGCCTGTGTACTGCTAAATTACTTATAATGCGGAGTATTACCGTTCCAGAACTCAACTCTTCGATTCTTTGAGCTACCGTCTCTGCCATGGTATTGACAGCATTAGCCCCCATTGCATCCCTACAATCAACTAATATATGCACTATGACCATAGGCCCAGATTCTGTATCTATGACTCTAACCTCAACATCCCTACACCCTCCTCCAAATTTTACAAGGATAGGATCCACCTCGTTACAAGCATCAATCAATTCGTTCTTGGATTGAAGTATCGCGTCTTTGGCCAAGTCTGGATCCTCACATCCAACAACCTGAATTTGACCTATCATGACGGGAGCATCATTATCTGAAACAAAACCCCCCTTGGAATGGCATCTTTTAGCCATGTTGGAAGCAGCCGCTACCACACTAGCTTCTTCCACAACGAATGGTATAAGATAATGCTCGCCATCAATTATGAAGTTTGTAGCTACTCCAATAGGTAACGAGTACGTACCAATTACATTTTCTATCATCCTATCTGCAACTTCCTCTGAAAGTTCTCCATTAGAGGCCCATGCCTCTATCATATCGTCCTCAAGTCCTGCAATCTCTGAGAGTAAATTCCTTCTCTCCGAGACAGATAGTTTGTAGAATCCTTTCAATCGGCTGCTTTCCACTGGCATGTTATCGTACCAAGTCGGCGAAAACACCCTTCTGTACATTTCGCTTAAATATCTCTCAAAATATCACTTTATCGACCAAAGTATCTCATCCAGTTATCATTACACAATTAAAGGAAAGCGTTAATTTGACCATTAACGCTTTGTTAACGCATAATAAAAGCGTTAGTAATACGTTAATTATGTAGAGGACTATTCGACTCACTAATCTATATCGATGGAAACTTGACACTAAAAAATACGTAAATATACGTTAATAATGACTATATTATCTGTTAGTAAACGTTAATGTTATGTACTCTAGGCTATTCACCAACATCGTGGCAGGCGATGTATCCGAGAATCTTGGATTGCCCTTGTTGAGGGGCAACCCATTCGATCTCAGGCCAATAGAGAGTGGCAGGGCTGAGTATCTAGTCGGAAGAGATAGACTAATCGCTTCTTGGAGGGAGCATATTATTTCACAATCCCCAAGAATGTTGTTACTTGTTGGAGAGAGAGGTTCCGGGCGTTCATCAATTGTGAGGACCCTAGCTTCACAGACGAGAAGAAGTTTCGTTGGCCAATATTGGCCCACGAGTAATCCCGTGAATGCAATAATTCACGAGTTGGCGATTCATTTCTGTGGGTTCAGTTCTTCGGGCTCAAATCAAAAAATGATAGATGATTTAGTGTCCAATCTAGAGGAGGGTTCCGGATCCCTCCCTGTGATTTCCTTTGATTACCCATCGAATATAGAAATTTCCACTGTGCTGAATTCAATATCCCCCATTCTCCAAAGACTAAGGGCAATAGTCATCGTAGTACTGACTCCCTACCAATTATCGTCTATTGATGAAGAGACTCTTGAGCTTTACGACAGGCCAGAATATACAACACACCTATCCAAAGATCAAATCCAAGAGTTATCTAATAGACTTGTATCTAGGAAGGCAAGAGAGAAGTGGATTATTGATAATATGTTATTATCAAGGATTCATGAATCTACCTCTGGAAATCCAAGGGATGTTATCCGACTTCTGAGGGATCTCATTGACGAGAGAAGGGATGTTGGTGCACATGGGGCACTAGAGAGACTGATGCGTTGGAAAATCACTGATTACTCCAGCGAGAGAAAAGAAAAGGATAGCAAAAAGGAAATTTTATTCTCTGAAGAATCTCGGGACCATAACGCTGAGAATATCAATCAATTATCCTCAAATGAACCTTCTGAAATTCAGATTTTAAAACCACAATCATCCCATTCCGACAGTGGAGAATCAACCCAAGATACTACTAATTCCATCGGCGATCAAGGAGATAACCTTCCTGGCAACTATCCTGAAGATTACCATTTTAATTTCCGAGCAGAAACAGTCGAAAGCCAAGTAAATAGTGAGGATGTCTCCAAAGATCCGGAGGATTTATGGAAGGATGACTCAGATGAGGATGTAGAGGAAATAGCTTTAGAAAGTAGTACTGAACAAGGAACATTGGATGATTTTGTCTATATGGAACCAGGTACAGAGCCTCCAATGTATCATTCAGGAAGTGGATTCAATGGTCTCGCCCAGAGATCCAAATTAGCTCAGAGTCAACAGCCCAATGAAGAAGAAGATGCCCCAATAATAGAATCAGTATCTGAGATTTTACATCTTTGGGACGAGCAAAAGATAGACATCGAAAGGGACCAATCGCGAAAAAATATTCCAATCGTCAGTAATATCCAAACAGAGTGGAAATCCGAGGATCCGAAACTACCAGAAAAAGAGACCTCCAGTGTCATTTCTACAGATTCCGCACACTGGTCAGTGGAATCTTCCATGGCATCTTCCTTGCCGGCTTTCAAAAATCCTGAAACTGAGATTATTCATAATCCATTTGGCCTTGAAGACACTCCTGTTCAACCAATTGACATTATTGAAAATAAACCTGAAAATATTCCCAGGGGAAACTTCCGTCCGACTATTTCATGGGAGCCGGACAATCCTTTTGATGAAGAGAGGAGTGCATACCTCAATGAAGCTGAAATGCTAGTTATTTCAATGGCTTCAAAGAGAGAAATTTCTCCATCGGATGCAGAACTCCAAGCTAGACTTGAGGTTGGAAGGCCTCGCCTTTCCCAGATATACAACGGTCTTTACAAGTCTGGATACCTTTCTGTCAGGAAGCAAGGAAGAAAGAGACTATTCAAAATCACAGATGCTGCAAAGAAATTAATGAGGGTATAATATGAATGAAAACGTATTTATTACCGAAGAAAGAGTGAAGAAATACATCTCAATCACTCTCCAAGCAAGGAAGAAGGCCACTCCAAATAAGCTCAACAAGGTTGATTTGGAAAGATTGAGATCTATGATGAGGATGTGTGATGACTACTACTCAGATGCGAAATACTTCCTTAAAAAAGGAGACTTGGTTCGGGCATTCGGGGCAATAAATTACTCGCACGCATGGATTGACGCTACAGTAAGGATCGGCTTGATGGACGGACATGGAGATGATGCTCTGTTCACTCTGCCCTAATCAACAAGCCGTAGCATTCTATCTGATACGACCTCGATATATGAGCAACCGGACTCAGATAGTTTTTCCTTCAATCTAGTATCAACCGTAAGTACTGGCCAGTTATTCATCTTTGAAAGCCGTATTAGCATCATATCCGTATGCTTTTCCTCAAGGGGATCATCCATCATTTCCGAGCGACTCTTCAAGAGTCCTAAGAGAAGCCCCCTCTTGCCCCTAGATAGGTCCTCCAGCTCTTTCCAGACACTATCAATCACTATTAGATCCGGCTTCCCAATGACATTAGACATTGCAGAATCCAAGTTCAGTCCCGACTTGACTAATGCAATCCAGCCACAAGTATCGACGAGAACTCCCGCCAATAAATCACCCTTTGATAGTTCCATGGCCTATCAGTCTCCATCGGGCGCCTACTCTTCTAGATAGTGTGATCCTGCTTCCTTTCTTCGCACATATCGGTAACCTCAGTGCGAGCTTAGCCTCTCCCTTCTTAGAGGACGAAACAGTTCCAACACTAGTGGCTGTAGCAGAGTTTACCATCAGCATCTCATTTGTTTGTAGTGGCTTCACCACGCCTTCCTCGCCTTCTCCTCCTGAGACCATTTTATCTAAGAGCTCCAATCTAAGATTCAAGGATTCCCAGACAGGAGGCAACTCTCCCTCCTTTGCCATCACTTGTCCAGAGAGATCATCCGCCTTCGTTGACATCGGGTCCATAGGGGTAGCAATACCACAAAGTCCACCAGCATGGGCCGATTGAAGATCTAGTCCACCAGCTTGAATATTCTCTATAGTGGTCTTCAAAGGCTCCCATCTAGTTTTATTTCCCTCTGAAATCCTTCTTCCGGGAGCTATTAATATAGAGTCTCCAACGCTGAACGAACCTTCAACAATACTGCCTCCTATTATCCCACCCCTCAGTTTATTCGGTCTCGAACCAGGCCTATTGACATCGAAAGAACGTGCTACATACATCAGGCCATTGTCATCGGAGTCCAGGGGGGGACTAGGAATCGTATCCTCTATAGCCCGGATTAACATGTCCAGATTAACATCATGATGTGCTGAGACAGGAACTATCGGAGATCCCTCTGCTATCGTACCTTCAATGAAAGAAAGTATTTCCTGATAAGACTCGATTGCACGCTCTTTACTGACAATATCGACCTTGTTCTGTACTACCACTATGTTTTCTATACCTGCAATCTGTAAGGCGGCCAAATGCTCCCTAGTTTGTGCTTGCGGACATGACTCGTTCGCGGCGACCAAAAGTAAAGCCCCATCCATTATAGCAGCACCCGAAATCATGACAGCCATTAGGGTCTCGTGTCCCGGCGCATCCACAAACGAAATAACTCTTAGAAGATCACCTTCAGAGTCTTCGCCTCCGTCTGGATTTTTCCCCCTCGCATAGTATTCCCCCTTCTTACTCTTGTAAAATGCAGTATCTGCATACCCAAGTTTTATGCTGATACCACGCTTTCTTTCTTCGGAATGAGTGTCAGTCCAAGTACCAGAAAGAGCCTGTGTGAGAGTAGTCTTTCCGTGATCTACGTGCCCGACCATTCCAATGTTTACTTCCGGCTGACTAGGTAGATCACTTGCCAGCTAGACCATCTCCTACTATTCACTCCTCTTCACCAGAGGACTGATCTGCAGGAACTTCTTCTTCAATACCAAATATGATGCCAAGCGGCCTTTTTCCAGCTTCGACTATCTTCAGGTTGATCTGCCTAGTTTCCTGCCCTATAACATTACCACGAAGATTCCTCCTCCTTCTTAGCCCATCATACTTGTAACGGTAGATCTTGCCCTTCTTGTTGACCTTTTTATCTCCCTTGTAACCTATCCCAGCGGTGATTAGTACTGATTTTACTCCACTGCCATCAAGATCTGGGCGCATAGGCCTTCCTGTTAAATCGGATCCTCCTGTGATTTCTAGGCGGTATCCGGTTAGTGATTGGTCACCTTCTCCGATAAACATCCCATCTACCGAATCGCCTATCTTCTTTCCAAGGAAATGATTGTAATTAGAACCGGTTATTTCAACTGAGAAGGCACGCCCTCCATATTTTGGATTTGTGTCGTTAACGACTGCCTTGAATGACTGTTCGCCTGCCATATTTACACCTTGGACGGCAATCCGACATGAGGCCCCTATAAGAGCGGTTCGGAAGTAATAGTGAACCACCTTCACCGCTTCGTGAACTCTTCCTCAATCCTACTCCCTATTGTTGCGGGTGCGGTATTGGTCATTGTGATGTATGTAGTTCTACCTCTGCCAACTGAAGTGTTAGTTGATCGGGCCTCCAACAAACCTTCCTTTTCTAGTGCCTTGAGATGTTTCCAGAATGTAGTATAGCTCCGCGGTTTTAATCCGAATTCCTCACAGACCACCTCATACAGCTTCCTAGCATCCCCACTTGATATCTCCTCTTCCTTACGTAATCTTCTGCATATCCCAAGAAGTACAAGCTTTTGATGGGCACTAAGGGAGTCAACTTGGCTCGGCTCCACAGAAGCAGACCTTATGGTACTCGGCATTACATCATTCAACGTTACCTCTGCTCTTCCATCCATCTCCGCCCTCCTTACCGCAGCCTCAAGAAGCTCGATAGCTAGCCGAGCATCACCAGTCCCCTCAGCAAACCTTCCTATCTTCTCTAGAATATCATCGCCTACTGACCCGGATCTACAAGATGCCTCATGTCTCTGTTTAGAAATTCCAATCAGGCCATCATAGTCATAAGGCTCCAGCTTCAGTACGTTACTCTCCCCTAACCTAGAGATTATTGCCGGTTCCATCATACCCATCAGTGACAGGTCCTGACTAACTAGGATCAGTGAGATGGTTCCCTGCCCACCCTGCCCCTCATCGATTCGCAGTAGTTTGTAGATTAGATCGCTATTATCTCTCCTGATTAGGACGTCAACCTCGTCTAATACCAATATCATATGGAGGCCCCTGGAAAGAATATTCCTTCTTATCGACTGAATAATTTCCCCAGAGCTAAAACCTCTCTCAGGATGTCGGGAGTCCAAAGATTGCGCAATCTGTTGTAAGACCTGATTCGTAGAGGGATGATTACGACAATTCACATGAGACAGAGTCATCCTTCTAACTCCATCCAACTCTCTGATTACATCCTCTCCGAATCTTCTGGTTAGTACAGTTTTTCCTGTCCCAACATGTCCAATAACAACTGCGCGTCCACTCACTCCCTCACTACCTATTCCCATGAACATCGATGCCAAAAGGCCTAGCTCCTTTTCTCTGCCTACAAGATTTGGAGGAGTCCAATCGAATGAAAGTGGTCTCCTGTCGACAAGTATCTTACCAGCTCCGATGCTGTCTAGGTAGTCGGCCATCAGTCTCTTCGTGTTAACATCGTTATTAGACATATTCGGGAAAGGATGACAATCAAGCACGAATTATGGCCATGAATAATTTTCCAAATCAGTGTATTTGGTCAAATTTGTACCCATTTTCCCACTTTTTCTCACCCAAAGAAACTTCTAGCTCATAGGGAGTAATCATCGGTTTACCGTACTTAACTGCATCATCTATCGCTATTCTAGGGCATGCGGTATTTACAAACACATCAACAGGGTAGAAGTCTATTAATTCGGGCCCAACGTGTTCTATTGCAAGAAGAAAACCCTTCTTTCCATGTTTCTCCAATTTCCTTTTCATCCGCAGGGCAAGGTTTCTCCTCATTTGTCCAGGCTTAGACCCTATTATGATGCCGAACCTATCCTTGTCCATTGAAGACATAATTAATCCTGAACGTTGCCTTAGTATTCTCTCAATCCTTTCTCTACCCATTTCTCTTGCCTCCCCTGTGTAAGGGTCAAGCATAGCTAGTGGCTTTCCAGTATGTAGAACCAGGCCTATTGGGTGAAAATCACCACTACCTAGGAAAATGTAGTGTCCCACCGTAGGATCGTCGCCAGAATAGTTGCATCCAAGGACCTGCCCAGGAAACGATAGTCTGGCCCCTCCGATTGGAATCGTAACATCAAATCCCGCATCCTCAAAGTGTTTCTTGAACGTAGGTAAAAGGTGCAAATGCTGAATACTCCCTACAAGTCCAAGTTTTGTATCTGTGAGGGGAGCTACTCTTCCCACCATGTCCTCAAATCGATCAAGCGCTTCTAACTCAGATAAGACAGGACCTGAATCATCATTCATCCTGCTGATGGCTATTTCACGATGGGCAGTGAGATATGGCATGACTGGTGCAATCTCAGGGTTTCCATCATAGGTGACTGGAATGAATTGTGTGGGCATTCCAGAATCAATATTCATTTGTGAATGCCCCATGTGGGCTACCAAGTCAATACCAAAATTTTGCATCTTATCATGGACTAAGTCACACGCCCCATAACAGGGGTCAGCCGAAAGAATAACTCTGGCCGATGTTTCAGTTTCTATTGTATCCATCATTTCTAGAGCCTGCATTTTCAAGCCCTCTGGAACCTGTAAAGCAATTAATTTATGATCATTTGATTTTATTCTTTCAACTAAATCATCAAGCTGAAAATCATGTCTGTCAAGGTCCATAGGTAATCACTCAAGTATCTCGACTCTTCCATCGACTATGTCAATTCTAGCCAGGGTTCTAATCGGCCACTCGGGTCTCTCTTTTGAAAGCCTCTCACGACCATTGCCCTTTTCGATAGCAATAATGATGTCTTGCAGCTTCGCACCAATTCCCTCAATCGCTTCAAGGATGGGTTCTAATGTGCCCCCAGTAGAAATCACATCATCTACAATAAGTATCCTTTCTCCAGATTTGATATCGTTGATATATGTGGTGGATTTTGAATAGCCTGTTGAAACGTCAACTTCCACTTCCCCCTCCATTCCATAAGGCCTCTTTCTAATGACGACAGTAGGTTTTCCCGACGCCTCACCAACTGCGGCCAACAACGGTAATCCCATCGCCTCCACACTGACTATGAGATCTATTTCCGACCAATCTACCATTGAGACAATCAGGTCCCTCGTAGCACGAAGAACATTAGGGTCCATTCTCGGAATCCCATCTGAAATTGGGTGTATGAAGTAGGGATAATCTCCTTTCCAAATTATCGGAGAGCCTCTCAGTGACTCCTGAAGTACTACAAGAGGATCGCGGGGCTCCATTGCCCATCAACCTCAGACTTTGCCCTTCAAGTGCTCGACTCCCCTAACAACTCTCTGGGAACAAGGAGTAGGGAACTTACAGCTCGCTTTACGAAGGGCATCCTTAGCCGCATCATAATTTTCTGGATTCAGGTGGATGGACACAATAGTCTGTCCTCTCAAGACTCTCGCAGCAGTTCCTACATTCTTCCCGAATGCCTGCCTCATTCCCTGAGAAACACGATCGGCACCTGCACCAGTGGCTTGTTTATTTTCTCGTAGAATTTGATGTGGATAAACATGAATCCTAAGGGCATATCCATCTACACCAGCCGAATTTCTTATTGTGGCATTAGCCACTTGTCTAGCCGATTCAAGAGCACTATCTCTGATTTGACACGCATTATCTGATGTCAGCTCAACGACTATTGGAAAATCTCCCGCCTCTGCAGCCTTTCTATTCCCCATAAAGTACCTGAGGATACGATTGTTTGGCACTCCTCCAGTGTACTCTCTGCGAGTAAATGACTGGCCCTTTACTTGACGGTACATCTTCGCGGGTTTGCGTGCCACATACTCACCTCTCTGGCCGGCGACTAACCCCCCATATTTAATCGTGAGGACAAATTAACGAGAGCTTCTCAACCACTCGAAACACGTTCACTCTGTTTCTGGACCTCTCTAACTCCTAAAACAATTAGAATGAATCCAACTATCAGGGATGCGCCAATCCTCTCTCCCAGCAATGCCCAACCCCCTATAACTCCAAAAACAGGGACTAGGAAAACATAGGAAGAAGCAGCTGTAGGCCCAATTTCCTCTATTCCTTTCGCAAACAATACGTAAGCAAGAACAGTTGAAATTATTCCAAGATATGCAACAGTTACCCATTCGGCAGAGCTAGGAGTGGGTATTCCGAACGACCAGATCTCGAAAACCATCCAGGGAGTTAGTAGAATCCAACCAACGAATGAGTACCAGACTACTATCTCAAGAGGGGAGACATCACCTTTACGTGATAGCAAAATCTTGGTTAAATTGGTAGTCATGGCCCATGATAAAGCGGCCATAAGAATCATCAAATCTCCGATTAATCGGTGATTAAAAGGAATATCTGAGTTTGGACTCCATCCAACAACAACAGCAACTCCAGTAATCCCAGTGAGGAGCCCCAGGGACATTCTGCCAGTAATTTTCTGATGTAGCATAGGGGCGGCCAGGAGGACAGTAAAAACAGGATTTAGAGAAACTATCAGGGAAGCATCTCCTGCAGCTGTCCAAGCCATTCCATGCATGAAAAATAATTGATAACACATAGTCCCGAAAATACCTAACCAAATCGATAATCTCCATGATTCACGGTTCGGAGGGATGAATCTGAAACCTCCCTCAGAATTATTTACCAAATACCAGATGAAGAAAACTACAATAGCAAATGCGTATCTTAGCCACGCTGAAGTAGCTGGCTCGAGGGTAGCGGTATTATTTCCACCGATACCGTAACTAAGAAATCTCCCAGCGGCCCAAGTAGATCCCCATATGACGGCCGCCAGCAATAGTAGGAGATGCGTCCCAAGCCCCCCGGTTCTTGATTCCACCATTGGTCCCCCGGGAGTCAAGCACTCTCGCAGATATTTTGGATGCGTTTTGTAAATTCAGGATCCGTGGAACTTACGCAATCATCTCCTTGTACAGCCCCACCAGTCTTAGAAGCTATTATCATCGCGGTCATTGCCATTCTGTGATCGGAATATGTCTGTACAGGATTGTCAGGACGGGATGGTTCTTGACCTCCAGGGACAATAATGCCATCACTACTTTCCATCGATTTTATTCCGAATGCACTAAGCATTTCTACCGTCTTTGATATCCGGTCACTTTCCTTCCCCCTGGCGTGTGCACATCCCGTGATTCTCCCACCATTTCCAATTGCCATTATTGCGGTAGAAGGGGTGATGATATCAGATGCATGGGTCAAATCTAGAATTTCCGAACCACCAATCAACATATCGATAGCCTTCTTCAATCCTGCAATCTCATCAACCTTATTTTTTCTAATCTCAACTCCATGAATTCTGGAGAAAAGAGTAGCCATTGGAATCAGGCTTTCCTCGGCAAATACCTCAATTAGTGAGGGCGTACATACTTCCCATGGGCCTAATTTTATTTTACCCCGATCGATCGACAGATCCTTTCCTGCCATTGAGCAAATTTTCTTAGTCAGCTCCCAATATCCTTCGCTAACAGTTCCTCCCCTCAGTTCGAGAGAAATTTCATGCGGCAAATTGGGCGATGCCAAAGCCATTGCAGTCAAACCCTGACTTGTTCCGCTCCTATCGATAGAGGCATGTTTAGAAACAATTCTTCCCGATATTCTCCTAGGTACAGAATTACTATCTATTTCGCATCCAAGTTCAGATAAAGTCTCACAGAGTCCGACAGAAGTCCTCCTTCTGAGTGAACTATCCCCGTCTATTACAGCATCACCGTTCAAACAAGCCGCCATCGCCGAGATCACGCTGGCTGTAGTTCCAGAATTTCCACAATCAAGAACACAATCTGGCATATACAATCCATCTCCAGAACCTTCAATGATCCAATTTCCTTCTCTAAAATCGATTTTGGAGCCCATTTTTGCCAAACAATTAGCCATGGAAAAAGAGTCCTCCCCAGGTGCCCCTTCAAATGAAATATTAGTAACTCCATGACTCTGAGATGAAAGTGCGAGCCATCTAATCATGTGGCTTTTTGAAGGTGGTATTAACCAGTCGACGGAACCAGTCAGTTCGGCACCATCGAATTCCCTCATGAGCCCACGTATAGCTCATTCATGTTGAATCCTCGTATCTCTGCTTCTAATCCATTCTCCGAAGTCAACAGAAGAATTCCACTCTTCAGATAGCTTATCTATTACGCTCAAATGCATGGTTTCATGTAATCCTCCAGTAGTCTTAATTAGATTATTTCTAACTAGCATTTTTGGACTCAGGCCCGGCATCATAACTCCTATTGCCCACGGGACTCTTCCCGGGTAAACCTCGTTTACATGATTGACTATGTTTGTGGTACAAGTATTTGTGAGTGTGTTGTACCACTCTGGCTCATCTGCTAACTTGTTTGTTCTTCTGATGTAAGACTCCAACATTCTCCTTTCGTTTCCCGGCCCAAGTACCACTCCTTCGAAAAGATGCGTCTTAGATTTCAATCTGCATCGAGATCTCACTCCGATAATATCACGCTCAGTTCCCCAGACATAGATTATCTCATAGGTTCGGAAAATTCCTTTCAAAGGGTCATAAGAGACCCCCTCCTTCTTCCTAACCTCAATTGAGCATGCTAGTCTTCTGCCATCTTCAAATTCATAGCTCAGTATAGTATGAGCCATCTCCCTTCTTTCAGGGCTAAAGTATTCGAGTACAAACCATATCTTCGTCACCTTACGTAGGTCCACTTCAACATCTATCCATCGCTCATCATAATCCTTGGTAGTTCTCCAATTGAAATCACGAACATTTCTGAACAATGCTATATCTCCTTCAGATTCAACAGTAGCCAGCCTTTCATTATCATTGACCCACGATCTTTCATTCGAGGGAGACATCGCAAAATGCCTCCTGAGAATCAATATCAGAGCTATTGTAGATATAAGAAAAATAATGATAGCCAAATCTGCGATAGACGCCACAGACTCCCGTAACCGTATGGGGAAATAACTCATGCCCAGAATTAATGGCGCGGCAGGGGAGATTCGAACTCCCGAGGTGAAACACCACTGGATTAGCAATCCAGCGCAATGGCCAGGCTATGCGACTGCCGCAGTGCTCTTACGACCATAGGTCCCTGCTTAAGCCGAGCGGTCTCACTCTTCCTCTTCTGAGGCTCGCATATCGACTAATGATGAGGGTAATCTTGCTACAAATATGACCTCATCTGCATATCCCTTCTTATCCGGCTTCCTTAGCTCCATTATTCTGGTCCCCTTTGTAACCTTGCCAAGGGTTTCCTTTGTCTGAACAGAAGCCATCCTAATCATCATTCCCTTTGAGGTCAACATGAATAACTGATCATTGAGATCCGGTATCTGCCTTACAGCTACAATCTCGTCATCTTTGTCAAGGGCCATGGTTTTGACTCCCTTTGTCCCTCTATTCGTTCTCCTGTAACCATCTCTTTCGAAGATGGCCTCACCATCGCCATCTATCGCGGGATCTCCCGTTGCCTCATCAGTCACTGAAATCATCTCGCCCGACCCAAGCCTGCTCCTCTTGGCCATACCATGCTTGGATACCGTAAGCACACTAGTTTCAAAGTCATCAGTAACTATCATTCCAATGACTCGATCACCTTTAGTTAGTTTCATCCCAGATACGCCCTGGCTGACTCTCCCCTGTACTCTAACTAACTGAGTAGTTTGCTGCTCTCCTGAAGAAGGATCAACTTTTTTCCGTACTTCAGCGGGCATAAACCTGCATGCATTGCCCTTGGCAGAAACCAGTACAACATGATCCGCTTCAGTAGCCGATCTTACAGAAACAAGAGAATCAGAGGCACCCTCTGCAAATTTTATTGCGTATTTTCCATTTCTATTTATTTTGACATATTCTGATAGTTGACTTCTCTTGATCCTTCCATTGAGAGTTGAGAATATTAGGTAATGGCCATCTGGATTATCAATGAGTTGTTTACTAATTGGCAGGATAGATATGACCTTCTCTTCGTCTCTTATTCCTGCCAATAGATTCCTAATGTGCGTCCCTCTGCCGTATCTGCTTGCAGAAGGTGTTTCCCAGGCCCTAAGGCCATACACCCTTCCATGATTGGTAAATATTAGCAACCTGTCCTTGCTGAAGCAGGTTAGTATTGATTTCGGAAAATCCTCGTCCTTTGTAGTCACTCCTTTCAGTCCTTTGCCTCCCCTATTCTGAAGCCTGAAAGATTCCACTGGCATATGTCGGATATAATTGTCCTCGGAGAGGGAAATCACAATTGCTCGCTCCTCAATCAAATCTTCCCTATCCATTGATAGGGGCATAGGATCAATGGAAGATCTACGCTCATCTCCATGTTTCTCCACCATTTCATCAAGTTCCTCGATTAATATCCGAAGACGTCGAGGCTTTGAGGAAATTATATCTTGCAAATCCGCAATTTTAATTTTCAATTCATCATATTCGTTCTTTACCTTCTCGACATCTAGGCGGCTCAATTGATATAACCGGCGCTCGGCTATGGCTCTGTCTCTTATACACATCTCCGAGCCCACGAGACTTACGTGCATC
>CAXHFM010000007.1:0-27413 GCA_964016345.1 uncultured Candidatus Poseidoniales archaeon
GGGTCAGGGCCAGGGTCAGGGCCAGGGTCAGGGCCAGGGTCAGGGCCAGGGTCAGCAAGGCCAAGGCCAGGATCAAGGTAGCCAGTCCGGTCAGGACGGTCAGCAGTCCCAAGATGGTGAACAAGGCCAGCAGGGACAGCAACAGGACAATGGCCAAGGGCAGCAACAGGGGGGCGAACAAAGTGGCCAGCAAGGCGACCAAGAGAGCCAAGACCAGAATGGTAACAACCAGAATGGTCAGAACCAACAGCAGCAGGGCCAAACCCAAGGCGATAGCCAGGGGCAGCAGACCCAGCAGTCAGACCAGCAGCAAAACCAGCAGCTCGACAATCAGAACCAGAACGGAGAGAACGACAACGATGGGGATGGAATTCCTGATGACTTGGATAATGATGATGACAATGATGGCATCCCAGATTCCCTAGACTCAAGTCCGGAAGACCACGACAACGACGGTATCGACGACGCTGAAGATGACGATGATGACGGTGATGGTATCGCCGACCAAGATGAGGTCGACGATGGAAATCCCAACACCGACATTTACGATCACGACAACGACGGAATAAGTGACAATATGGACTTCGACATCGACAATGACGGCATTGACAACTGGAACGACATTGGGCCGAACGGCGAGGATTACTCGCGCGATCACGACAATGACGGAATGGATGACGGTGTAGACACTGACGATGATAACGATAACATCCTAGATGTCGATGAAGCCGATGGTGTAGTAGGAGTCTGGAGGTACGATCATGACAATGACGGACTTACAGACAGCTTCGACAACGACGACGACAACGACGGTCTATCCGACTGGTTTGAACAGAACGACGGTTGGGACATGACTGGTCAATTTGACCATGATAACGACGGTATCCCCGATCATCTAGATGATGATGATGATGGCGACGGTATCCCCGATGATCTAGAGAACGGCGACATGACTTAGCTGACTCTTTTCGTTCAGCCCGTTGGCTAAGGCCATCGGAGACAGGGCATCCCGGGGGCGAATAAGTCCCTGGGGTGGCCGCAACAAATCAGAAATCAAACAGTGTTGGTCTGCTCTTTGACCTCAGTTTACCAACGGAACTCAGCCTGTCTAGTGCTCTCTTCATCCTTCCCTCTCCAAATCCTCTCTCTACCTGGAGAAACTGGATCAAATCTTCCTCTACTGCAGGCCTAGATATGGGCACGGGATCTTCATTAGTTGGGTGGTTTAGGAATAGAGATCTTATCTGGTCCAGATTCTCAGGCAACTCAAAGCCCTTCACCGACGAGACCCTTTCCATATCTCCATGTTCCCTGATTAATTTAAGGCCGGTTTTTGGCCCTATTCCCTTGATTCCGGGATGAAAATCAGTTCCGATCATTATAGCTAAATCGACTAATTGGGCGTGTGATATTCCGAGCCCATCTAGCATCTCATCTAGAGATATAATTTCAGCTTGCATCACCCTTCCAAATTTCTTAGTCCCATGAGCAGTTAGGTTCCTTATCATGAAAGGAGAACCGTAAACGAGTGTGTCCCAATCTTGACTAGCAACCGCTCCAACGATTCCTCTTTTACACATTACTGCTGCTGCCCCTTCAGCCTCCATCGGAGCCTCAATCCAAACCAGACCCAAGCAATCGAAGAGTCGTTTAGTCTCTGCAACCATTTCAGGAGTGTACTCCGCTGTTTGTGGACCTAATTTCTTTGCAGTGGGCATGTCTCCCTCAATAATCGCGTTTTCCCACTTGGCCTTGGCCTCAATTTTCCTAGTCTTTCTTTCATTTAGAGTGGCCCTCTTTAGATTGTGCGGTCTTCCATCGAAAACAAATATTGGGTCAATTCCCTCCGAAACCAGTATTGATGCTCGGTCGAGGAATCCCATTAGATGAGAGACAGGCTTGTTATTGTAAGATAGAGGCTTGCCATCCTCACGTGTCATTGATGTGATAAATTGATACGCATTTAGGAAAACATCTATGGCAACCCTCTGTCCAGAAAGATCGCTTATTTCGATGGGTTTGGCTGGTGCTAAATCCTTGAGATTACAGCCCATATCCTGCCATCCTCGCTCTCGGGGTCATGTCAAGGCATTTAGGGTTGAAGTCCGGGTCATCGGTTAGGA
Source organism: uncultured Candidatus Poseidoniales archaeon (assembly GCA_964016345.1). GTDB lineage: Archaea > Thermoplasmatota > Poseidoniia > Poseidoniales > Thalassarchaeaceae > MGIIb-O5. The sequence goes on from CAXHFM010000007.1 coordinate 2,124, forward strand.
GGGGGGCATCTTGACTGTAGCAATGGTTGGAATGGGCTGGCATTCTTGGCTATTCAGAGAGGAAATGAAGGCTTTACTGGGAGATATCAGTATTCTGCATCCACGTGTAGTTTCTTACGACTTAACGCAGGAAGAAATCTCGAAGCTATCTGGAGCTTCTCTTCTGGATGAAGTTCTTCTTCTTGGGGGGCATTCCATATTCCCAGAATCCTTGGAGTCACAGAATTCTCTGTGTAAGGCTATCGGTGAATGGGCTATTCAGAATTTCGAGGAAGGCGATTTTGCTGTTCGTACTAGAAAAATTGGTGAGCTCCCTGGCACGATTAGTAGCAGGAGCTTCGAACGTAAAGTAGGAAGAGTTGTAGCATCCAGTGGAATAATGGTAAATTTGGAAAGCCCGTCCAATGAAATTGTAATTATCATCGCTGGTTCCAATGATGGAGATACACATCCAGAACCTTCTGAGTTTAACGAAATAATAGTTGTTTGGGGAATTAGAGTAAAGGAGTGGAGTAAGGAGAATTTCTCTAGCAGGTCTCCAACTGATAGACCTTACTTCAAACCGATATCACTTGAACCCAGACAGGCTAGACTGCTGATATCATTATCGAGAGTCCCCGGTAGAGAAATTAAGGCGGTGGTAGATCCCTTCTGTGGAACGGGAGGGATAGCAATTGAGGCGACTTTACAGGACATCAGTGCCTTAGCAAGTGACTTGGACTCTAGAATGGTCGAAGGAACGAAGGCAAATCTGAAATGGCTGGGTAAGGAATGTTTAGTCAAAAAATGGGATGCGTCCGACCTTTCGAAATTATGGGGGGAAAGAGAAGGTTGCTCATTTGTTTTCGACCCCCCTTATGGAAGGAGCTCGTGGAGATCCGTGGACTCTTTGGACATATTTCTCAGCGTTCTCGAAGAAGCGAAAAAAATAGATAGCGACGGAGTGGTTTCTACTATGCTTCCAGCCGGACCCGAAGCATTAGATTCTGGAAATAATGATGATATTATTGTAATGGGAGTAAAATGGTCGGAATTATTAGCATTAATAGGGGAAATAGGATGGAATGTGCATCTTTTCTGTCCGGTCAGGGTTCATCGGAGCCTAGTGAGGGTAATCGTGGTCTGTCATCCGGCGGATTGAAGATGGGATAGCCATCGTCGATGGTTGGGCGATTGGTGTAGTCTGGATATCATCTGGCGCTTCGGACGCTAGGACACGGGTTCGAATCCTGTATCGCCCACCATTACTTTTCCCAATGGGTAATTAGATCGCCCCCAGAGTCAAAAGTCTGTGTCTTTGTGAGGCCGCATTCATACAGTATATTTTCATCGAATGGAAATCTAGCTCCCTCTAGTTCTATTTGTGACCTGCATATGTGAGCCATATCAACAAATCCAGATTCAATGAATCTTTTCCAAGTATCCGATCCCCCTTCAACCAAAAGAGTCTGTATTCCTCTATCACCTAGCATATCCAGAATTCTTGGTATTGGTATCTCACCATCTGAGTCGGATAATACGATTCTCTCAACCATTTCGGGATCGTCATCCAGATTTGGTTCAGAGACATGAATGAGGAGAGTTTTAGCCTCTTCATCTGACAATACCTTGTAATCTCCTTTGACTTTGCAGTTTGGATCAACGATTACTCTGAGAGGTTGTTTTCTTGGACTGATGTCTATCCCTCTGACGGTAAGTGAGGGATTGTCCCTGATTACTGTATTTACTCCTACGAGAATTGCCATCGATTCAGCTCTAAGTTCATGGACGAGTCTGAGTGATTCGTCAGAGGAGAATCGTATGGGCTCTAGGTCAATTTCTCGGTCAGTGAAACCATTGGAGTCGAGAGCGGCTTTGAGTATCACAAATGGTCTCCTTTTCTGACACCAATGCATGAACGGCCTCATTTGGTGATTGCATTCTGATTCTAGAACTCCTGTTATGACTTTTACTCCATTATCCTCCAGAGAATCCGCTCCATTACCCCTTACAGTTGGATTTGGATCCATGGATCCAATCACTACTCTCTCTATTCCAGCCCATAGTAGGGCTTCTGTACATGGAGGAGTCCTTCCAAAGTGGTTGCAGGGCTCGAGAGTGACAAATGCGGTGGATCCCTGGGTAGGGACCCCCCTTGATTCAGCATCAGCGATAGCCATCTGCTCAGCATGTAGTCCGCCTATATGATCATGCCATCCCTCTGCTATTACTTTGCCATCTCTCACCAATACACACCCTACTCGTGGATTGGGTAACACCTTATGCCCACCCTTTGATCCTAGCTCAAGAGCTAGTCGCATGAATTGTTCATCTTGGTCCATTTCTGTATAAAGCCGATACTACCTTCGCTATCATATCTTGCTTCGGCAGTATTGAAGTCCTATGCTAGTACTCGCCTGCTCGTGAAACGAGTGGCGTGTATTGTCAATCCGAGTGCCAGAGACGGTAAGCTTGGCAGGAATTTTCACAAGGTGGAAGATTCTCTAAACTCCTCGGGAATAGATTTTGACGTCTTCATGACTGCCGGAAAGGGTCATGCAATTGAGATTTCCAGCGATTTGAGAAATAGTGACTACGATTTAGTGGTAGCAGTGGGAGGAGATGGGACTGTTCATGAGGTAGCTAATGGTATTCGTGGTTCTGATATGAGGCTCGGAGTAATACCAATGGGAAATGGAGATGATTTTGCTAGATCTATTGGGATACCTCGCAACGACATAGAGGGAGCCGTCTCAATACTCAAGGATGGGGTAGATTACAGCATTGGCGGGATTAGAGTTGAGGGCCTAAGGGCTCCAGAATACCCTGGAATAACTTCACCAAAGCACTATCCGATTACGGGGGAGCCAACAAGAGAGGAAAATCTCGTTCGCTGGAGTTTTCTTGAGTGTGATGGAGGAGTAACTTCTTCGATTAACAGGATGAAGGATGAAGGGCATTTTTCATGGATCAGTGGCCAGAAGAAATATACTGCCCTAGCAATCAAAGCCATACTCGGATGGAAGAGTCAGATGGCATGGATAAAGGTAGATGATGCCCCAGGTAGGAAAGTAGACCTCACGGGACTTTTCGCTATGATGCAGGCAGAGACATTCGGAGGAGGTTACAAGGTAGCCCCTGGAATGCAGCCCTTTGGAGACAGTTCCAGGATTGTGCTTGGATTCGGTCTTTCCAAGATTCAGATGCTCAGGATCATGGGGCCTTTGGAGAAAGGTAAGCATGTGGGCAGGTGGGGTAAGATAACCATGGAATCTTGCAGTAACTTTGAGATAAGTGCATTGGACAAAGATGGAAATCCGACGAAAGAACATGGACATAATCCCCCTCTTTTCATCAGCTTAGATGGTGAAATATCAATGACTACACCGGTAAAGTTCAATTTTCATGCGAATGTCTTGAATGTTCGAGGAGGAAAAAATCCTCCAAATCTTACTAATGATTCTTAATTTGATGGCGCAGACGGAGAGATTTGAACTCCCGAGTCACAAGGACACCGGATTTCAAATCCGGCGCTATACCAGGCTAAGCGACGTCTGCAGCGAGTATGCGAATAGGTACTGGCCATGAAACCTTTCCATCAGTAGGTCCCAGGTCTGCACCATGCTGGAAGTCCGGTTGTTGCCTCGGGGTGGGTCAAACCAATGAATAGGATCATTATGATAATGAAGAAAGATGGGAACAATGCTGTCACTGTCAGAATGCCTGAGTCCTCCTCCCCGTACAAGTGCATGAATATCAGCGCTATCATGATGAATTTAGGAATGGCAACGACAGTTAGTATCATCAGAGTGTAGTTGCTGAATATGAAAATTCTCTCATCTGGTAAATGGAAGCCGACAGCAACCACTTCAATTAGGGTCAAAACCATCAAACCAATGAAGTTCATCCAGTATGGGTCTTTTCCAAGTATAGTATAGTTTGCCAATTTATCACCTCAGTATAGATAGAAGAAAGGGAAGACGATGACCCATATTAGGTCAACGAAGTGCCAGTAAAGTCCGAAATACTCTATTGATACAGCGTTCTTAGGAGTGTATCCTCCTCTACTGGCCTTGAATGTCATGTACATCAGTCCGATTATCCCTCCAAGGACGTGGACTCCGTGAGTACCCGTTGTAACATAGAAAGTGGATGCGCTGACTCTGATGTTGGCCATCATCTGCCCTCCAGAGTGAGACCCTGCCTCCATCATCGCGTAGAGGTCTGTATCATGAGAAACCCCATGGCCATGATCGGCCAAGTATGCAGTGTCATAGTAATGGTGCTGGTAACTATCGGCATTGATTAGGTAGCCTTCGGCATAAAGGGATTTGATAGTAGTATCTCCATGGTTGTACTCTGCGAGGAATTCTGGAAGGGGGAATCCTATGAACCACTCAATCATTTTTAGTGTCAGGAAGATTATGGCAAGAATTGTTGTGGCTCCAAGATATCTAGTGACTAGTTTCGTCCTTACCTTATGGTCTAGATCCACCTTCTTGGCATACCTCAGTGCCTGAACCACGGTGAATGAGGAGACGATGAGGGCGAATGTGTTTATCGCGCCTGGAGCTATGTGAAACCAAGACGATGCGATTAGGTGTCCTGCGGGTTCGAAACATGTGACTGATGTTCCCTCTACCCACTGTCCTGACTCAAAGACAGACTCGCATGACTCTATGCCGAATCTATACCTCATGTATGTACTGAATAGCGAGGTGAATACCATCATCTCAGACATTAGGAAAATCCATACTGACACCTTCCTGATATCGATACCTCTGAATGGCGTGCCAGTAGCCTTGGGTTCATAGGCCCCATCGAACGATATATCTTGACGCCAGAATACCGCCAGTCCGAACATAACTATCGCAAGACCTGCGAAGACTAACGCTATGGATCCTGCATCTATCATTTCACCCCATCTGTAGACCCCTGCTACGGAGAAGAGAAAAATTCCTATTCCGACGCTCATTATGAATGGAGACCATGAGTTGTGAGGGGCACCGTGACTCCAATCATGTGGACCCCATGCACTAGGGTGGTGGTCATCATGAACGCTCAATGTGTCACCTCCTCAGTATCTTCCTCGCTTACCATCAGTCTGTTGAATAATTTGCTGAATGTACCAGGTTCATTGGCGATGTGCTCGTTTGCATCAGTAAGTACCGGTAGATTGTGAGGGTCGAAACTTGGTGTAGGCGGAGGTGATGCAGTCATCCACTCGAAGGACCACCCTCCCCATGGGTCTGGTGGTGCCTTTTCTCCTCTGATGAGAGTCTTGATCATATTGGCTACCATTATGAGATTGGAGAAGAAGAAAATGAACGCTGATACAGATATGAACATGTTCCACCCTGCTGCCTCAATGGGGAGTGCCCCCATTGCCTCCTCCGTGGTAACGAAATAAGTGTGATGCCTTCTAGCCATTCCCCATACTCCTAGCCTGTGCATGGGCCAGAATAGAGCGTTGTAAGAGATGAATCCGACCAGGAAGTGCAGAACTCCTAATTTCTCATCTAGCATCCTACCGGACATCTTGGGGAACCAATAGTAGATCGCCGCATAGAAACCAAAGACTGTTCCACCGACTAGAACGTAGTGGAAATGAGCGACCACAAAGTATGACTCGTGGAGATGGAGGTCCATGGCTATGGATGGGAAGAACATGCCTGAAATTCCTCCCAGAGTGAAAGTAACGAGGAAGCCAAGTGTCCAAAGTGTGTGCGTCCTGTAGACTAGTGAGCCCCCATGCATGGTCTTGAGCCAGTTGAATATCTTGATCCCGGTAGGTACCGCGACAAGCATTGTAGTCAGCATTGTCACAAATCTTAGAGTCGGGCTCATTCCACTAGTGAACATGTGATGCCCGTATACAATAAACGAGACTACCCCAATTCCTGCCATTGCATACACCATTGAGCGGTATCCGAAAATAGATCTCCTGGCACTGGTGGCTATCACCTCTGAAATTACCCCAAAGGCAGGTACTATGACCACGTATACTTCGGGGTGTCCGAAGTACCAGAAAAGGTGACTCCAGAGAAGTGGGTCTCCCCCAGCTGAAACATCATAGAAGGCCGTGCCAATTACTCTGTCCAGATACACCTGTATAAGTCCAATTCCGAAAGCTGGAATAGACAAGAATAGCATAAGGTTCGCAACTAATATCGACCAGGTGAATAATGGCATCTGGAGCCATCCCATTCCCGGAGCCCTCATGACAGCTATTGTTGTAAGGAAGTTTATTCCTGTCAAGGTGGAGGAGGCTACCAGCATAATCTGACCCGCTACCCACATAGTGGTGCCCATGTGAGCGGTTTCACTGACCACATAAGGCGCGTAACCAGTCCATCCAGTATCAGCTCCTTGACCAGAGAACACACCAGTGAATATCAGAAGTGCGCCGACTGGTTGAAGCCAGAATGACATTGCATTAAGTCTAGGAAGAGCCAGGTCGGGAGCACCAATCTGAAGAGGTACCATCCAATTGGCGAATCCATTAATCAGTGGCATCGCGGCTAAGAATATCATGGTCGTACCGTGAAGTGTGAAGAACTGGTTATACTGGTCTTGGGTCAGGAAGTCATTACCTGGTACAGCCAGCTGTATTCTGATCATCATAGCCATAATTCCCCCAACGCCTAGGAAAAAGAGACCAGCAACAAAGTACAGAGTACCTACTTTCTTGTGATCAGTTGTAGTTAGCCAGCCTGCTATCCATGGCGCAAAGTAGTCCCATGTGAAGGACTCTGGATTTGTTCTGTAGAAAACATATGCTAGTGTAAATGCTAGGAGAATAGCAGAAACAACGATTAAGGTGGACAATACAACGAATGGGTCTGCCTCTTCAAGAACCAATACAGGCGGAGAAACCTTGGCTGTAAGTTTGTTCCACATATCTCCGGAGCTACCTCCATTGGCACCATCTGCATTTCCATTGACAGAATTGGTATGGAGGATGAATTCTACATTCCTATCAGAGGAGGGCGAGGTCCATGTCAAAGTCCAAGATGTCTGATCGTTTCCAGCTTCAGTGTGGCTCACCTCATTTGGATTGTATGATTGGACTGTGGCGTCAGAGGGTGAGAGCTCTCCGTCGCTAACCCAGAGATTGAAGCCTCCTTGATTGGAGTTGGCGGGACTGGCTGGCCCACCGACGAAAGACACTACGATTTCATATGATTCGGAGTAGTTGTACTGGTCTGGGAGTCCGATAATTGAAGGAACCACCTCAGAGCTAGTAGTTGCCCCGTGACAGTTACACCCTGAGTCCTTGACGCCCTGGATCCCTGTCGGGTATGATACTACTGCAGGCGATACTATCATTGCCATAGCGATAGCCGAAAGGACAAGTAGAGTTCTCATCGACTTCCTATTCATTCAGTCATCTCCTATTGATGGACTACCAGTTTTCCTGCCATGACAGAATGGGCATCACCGCAGTATTCAGTACAGAGAATTATCTGATCGTCTACAACGTTACTTATTGGTAGCCAGACAGTTGTAGGCCAGTTGTATTCGGAAGGTCCTATCTGAGCTCCATACAATGTGTCTTCCTTTACCCCCATTCCGAGGAACCATGGAGCGTGTGTAACATCCTCTGACCTCATGTTTGCCAGATATGTTTCACCAGTTTTGAGTGAAAGTAGGGGAACAGTTCCGTAAACTTCGATATTATCGCTTCCTGTATCGCATATCTCAGTTGCTAGGTCGAGACAGTCGAAGGCCCAAACCCACTGCTTAGCAGTAATCTCGATTACATGGTAGCACTCAGACGTAACTATGCCATAATCGTCGAGTTGGTTGTTGGAAGATTGTCCATCCTCGCATTCTTCGCCGTGATACCCATCCTCACCTGTCTCTGACCATACCGCATCTAGAGGAACCCATGAGACGTATGTTAGCCAAACTATCAGTATGAAGGGTGCGATAGTCCATGCTACCTCGAGTCTCATGTCGTCGTTATGTTTAGGGAAGACACCCACAGCAATCTCGTCTGGATTCTCATAGCCATCAGCATCTTCAGAACGGTACCAGAAGGAGTGATGGTACAGCCAAGTGAATGTAAAAACGGATACAAAAAATGAAATCACGATGTAGTAGTCGAAAAGGCCCTGAAAAAGAGTGCTCTGGATGGTCAAGATACTACCCGTACCGACGGGTGTGAATTACCCTCATAAGGGATACGGATGGCTTGCCTGAATTTTCGTTCCAGTTGGATGGGATAACTACAAAGAAAAATCGGCTCTATCAGCCCATGATGAACCATAATGGCTCTGGCGGTGATGAAAAGGGTCTGGGTCATCGTGAAAGAGCAACTAGATTCCAAAAGGCCTCGAAAATGATCAAGATTTCCATCCAGAGAAATGCTCCAATCGAAATGGGCGGATGCAACTGTCCCGTGGTAGTGGAAGGAATTAATGATGTGCGCACTCTAAGAGAGTTGGGATTCGTCGGATTAATTGAGAAGGTGAACAGGGGGTGGCCAATCCCTAGGTTAGTGGCGTACCTGCATAGTACGTATGGAGTCAGGAACCCAGAGGATGGCGGAGGGTCAGTAATCCTCCTAATGGACTGGGATAGGACTGGCGGAAGGCTTCAGAAATCAATTAGGGACCGCATGGAATCCTTGGATGTCAAGATAGATGAGGATCTCAGGATTGAATTGATTAAGACCATGAAGCCCGAGGGCAGGACTGTTGAGTCACTACGTCCTCATGTCACATCCATACTAGCTCAGATGAGTGATTTTTAGACCACTATGGAGCAACAGTGATTGTTTCTTTGACAGTGTTCAGAACTAATTGGGTCAGTGATCTCTCGATGCCATCAACAGACATAACATTCTTGATTAGGTCATCCAAGTCCTCCCTGTCCTTAGCCCGGGCAATGACCATTGAATCATGATCCCCGGTGACATCATACACACCACAAACCCTGTAGTCCCTGGAAATCTTCTCTTGTATCTCGATTAGCCTCCCTTTCTCTATCCTCAGACCTATGACTACATTCAAGCTCCACCCGACCTTTTCAGGGTCGAGTCTGACTGAATATCCGGTAATTATCCCACTACTCTCCATTCTGTTTACCCTGTTACTTACGGTTCCCAAGGCTACACCAACTTTCTCTGATATCTTCCTGAGGGACGCTCTGCCATCTTTCTGTAGAACATGGATAATTTTTCGGTCTGTCTCGTCTATCATGTAGTCACCGCGAAACTCTATTGATAGCGACAGGCTAATGAACATATTTGATATAAAATGCAAAAATAATATTCACTTGTTCATGATTTATTTTCATTGATAATTTCTAAATTTCTTTGTTTTTTCTTGATAAAGATTTCTTTTTTATTGAGCATTATTGTTACCTTTCCGCCTACCCACACAGGTATTGCCTCTGTTTTGGACATGAGGATGTGCCCTCCTCTGATATCCTCTGAAATACAAGTTTCCTCCAATTCCAGTGATTGAGAATGTAGTATGGAGTCAATCGTATCCTCAGTAACTTCTGTTATTCCCTTGCTCATTAATGACGAGAGTTCAAAGGCTGCTTTTCCAGAAATTCTCTCCGGCTGTCCCTTTCTGACTCTAGCGATCTCTCGGCCAAGATGGAGTACCTTGAGTGGCCTCCATCTTTCTCCTGGAATAGCGGTCCTCCCATTTCTTACCCTCCTTTCAGTAGACCATATCTCCTCGGCCTGGGGGTTTGCCCACAGAATCTTTTTCCCCCTCATCCAAAGGTCATCAGGCATTTTCCCCCATCTATCATTGAGGCTGTTCATAATTTCCTGACTGATAGGTTGGGGCGAGCTCTTAATATCAGGTTTGACTTCATCCGGAGATTTGAAAAATTCGGGCTGTTGAGTTGACGTTGGAAGATTTCCAGACTTTTTTATCACTGATATGAAGAAGCCTCCCCCTCCAATATCGTCATGCCAAATCCTCATACATTTCTTCAGAGATTCAGAAATGTAATCGTCTACTGGTGAGGACATAGACTTCTTTAGATCCAGTTCAACTGAAGGCACCGCATCATCATCAATATCAGGCCATGAGGAGAACCCAGCTCTTCCCGGCAGATTGGGTAGTATTTCTGATACCTTGAGGAGCTCCAAGTTCTCCTCAGTTCTGATTACCTCAGCCACTACCGCCTCGTTCTCGATTGGATCTAGTGAACAGGTGGAGTAGACAACAACCCCTCCCGGTCTGACAAGTTTTACTGCCTTTCTCAGTAGGTTGATCTGCAGATCATGCAATGACCTCCCCCCTTGAGGACTCCACTTCCCCCAAACCTCCGGATTCTTCCTTGTCGTCGCGGATCCAGTACAGGGGACATCAACGAGAATCTTGTCAAATCCCCCCATTGGGACCTTGGGAATGTACCTTCCATCGTGACTGATTACTATGGCTGACCTAGATGCGTGTCTCTGAACATTTGAAACAAGTGTGTTGGCTCTGGAATTAGAAATCTCATTCGCAAACACGATACCACTGTCACCAAGACATTCTGCAATCTGGGTTGTCTTGGACCCAGGAGATGCGCACATGTCCAGAACTAGCTCACCCGGGGCAATATCCATTGCCAGAACAGGGATCATAGAAACTAATTCCTGTCGGGTAATTCTACCGGTCTCATGTAACGATTTCAGTAGCTCTCTGACCTCCCCTTCAGCGGATCCTCTAGTGAATGGCATCTCCCAGGCACTTCCAGGGCCAATGAACCATTCTATTCTATGAGCACCCACATCTTTGAGCCATTGTTCGACCCATGCGCTATCTCGCCGTAGGGGATTGACTCTGACTGTCTCTGGAAGTCTGTCGAAAGCACCCTCCAGCCATTCTTCCGGATCTGCCCTCCAACTAGCTACAGCCTTGAGGAGAAGGCTAGATGATGCCAGATCCGACCAGGGCTTCTGAGAGTCCTCCATGCGTGTGGGACAGGGCTTTGTCGAATCAATGGCTCGTATCTATTGGCAAATCATTCTGGTCTTCTGAAACGTTTGTCAGCTGGCGTAAATTCCGTAAACGGTTAAACATCAGATGAGGAGCTCGTTTATCGCGGCGTTGCCGCAGATGGGATGCTATGAGGACACTAAGGAGAAGAATTTCTAGGAATGCAGGCGAACGAGTGAGTATGGATCAGGGCAAGTCAGCCAGAAAGCTAGTTGAACTGGTCGAGAGAGCCCAGTCAAATGGCCTAGATCAGGGGCCTTTAGCTCCTGTCGAAGCATTGGTTACCATAGAAGGCGAAGATTGGGTATGGCAAATCGTGGATCATGAAGTACTTGAGATGCTTAGTCATAGACTAGTTTTCCAGAGCGATGTCGGATTGAGGAGAGAAATTTTGATGACTGCTGGCCTGGAGACTGCAGTTAGCGCGGCTTCGAAGATTGTTGAGCTAGATGGTGGATGTGTTCTCATCGAGACGTTGGAGCCTTGATTGAGACCTTAGCGGCCTTGAAATACTGTAGATAGGTCCGGCGGTTCAATGGCGAAGGAGAAGAAGGGTAGTGGAATCCAGCAAGCTGCTGGTTTAATTCGATACTTCGACGAGGAGTCTGAGGACGCGATACAGATTTCTAAGACCATGATTTATGTAGCCTGTTTCGTATTTTCAATTACTATTTATCTTGCAAATAACAACGTCCTGTCATGGCTAGGCGAAACAATAGGACTCTAGGACTATTCCTCGGACAGATCAAAGAAGGGCATACTATTACCCTCATTGTGAACCTTAAATCCGATTGAAGCATGTTCTGATGATAGGTCCTCTATACTTAGGTCAGCCTCAATCAGAGCGGTGTTGGCTCGTCCTAATGCCCTCTCTACTGCTGGAGCGTTTCTATCCCTCAGTGCCCCCGTGGCTTCTTCAAGGGCCATTTTTGCCCTACTTAGAGATTCTTGGTCGCCCTTTGAGGAAAGGTGAGTTATTCTTTCTTCCAGATCTCTAATCTGCGAGCTCATTTCATCTGAGGCCCATCTTACAAGGCTAATCCAATCTCTGTGGTGATCCTCAGATTTTACACCGGTGACTCTCTCAAACTTACCAAGCCAAAATGGCTCCCATGGATTCCTTCCCAAAGAAGCCACGACGTCATGAATGCACCTAGCCCTCAATGATACAGGGCCGTGTATCTCAATTTTATTGTAGAAGCATTTAGCGAATAGTCCGAATCCCCAATATGAGTCACTGGTTATTTTTACAGAGACGTCTCCAGAAGAAGAAGTGAGTTCCCACCTTTGCTCGTCATAACCGGGTTCGGATGAGAACTGTGGAGGGTCATGAGGCCCCAGAAATCTCAATACTGCTTTGGTGACATCGCCCAAAAATACCGATCTCCCTCCTCCTGGCCAAGATTCTGCTCTGAGATACCCTTCACCATCAATCTTCATTCGTGGATCTCCATCCAAAACTTGGGCGAACAAAACTGACTCAGAAGCGTCCGGAAATAGTGCCTGCTCAGGGTTCACGGATTATCCCAGGGGGCCTAAGGTTCAAGGTTGCTGTCCCAGTAATTGCTAAGTCCCTCCTGATATCAGTGGATTTGTGCCCCGCAGGAAGTATGGTCGTCTTCAGAAGGTCGTGGATCATCCCCCTCGGGACAACTGTAGCCGATGTAGGTCTGGAAAGTATTGCCCGATACCAGGACATCAAGGAAATGAGGCAGGGGCAGATAGAGAGTGGAAGGGGCCCGATTCAGTGAACAAGCGTACTAACAAAAAAAACCCGGCAAAGAAATGATGATACTGTAATCAAGTCGTTACTTGATATTTATTCTCACTTTCCTCATTCGAGTTGTCGCTTTCCGTTGGAGGTGGGGGCATTGGGGGGGTTCTCTGGGCTCTATGATAGATTTCTCTAAGGGTCTGGTCTCCAATTTCTAGATATACCCTGGTGGTAGCTATACTAGAGTGGCCTAGTAATCTCTGGATGGTAACCAAGTCAGCTCCTCTCTCTAGTAATCCAGTTGCAAATGTGTGTCTGAGTATATGTGGGCTCAACCTAGAACGGGGAATGTCAGAGTCATCAGCCAACCTATCGATTAGTTTCTGAACTGAGCGGGGGTTCATCCTCCTACCTCTACTAGACAGGAGAAGTGCCCTCTCTTTATCACCAGTACCTGTGAGCCTTGCTCTCGACTTCCTGATGGGTAGCCACGATTCCACTGCCCTTACGGTAGCAGACGTGAACAGTACTGTACGATCTTTCTCTCCCTTCCCTCCAATAACCAATGCAGATAGGTCATCCAAGTCGATATCTTCTATGTCCAGACTGCAGAGTTCCGAAACCCTTAGTCCAGTATCAAGCAGTATAGTGACAATCGGCGAGGATAGGGGGTCTTCCGAGTTATTTGATGAGTCTCTCAGGCGGGAAAGCTCTGACTTTCCCAAGGTTCGAGGCAATGACTTCCTCTTTGAGGGCCTCTGAATCCAATCAGGAACCCCATAGCCCAGCCACTTGAGCAGATGTGAAGTAGCCGCTATCCTGGCATTAAGTGACGAGGGATTTAGGCTCCCTAGAGTATTCATCCAAGCATCCATCCTGCCGCTGTCAGGATTGGCCCTTTGGTGGAATTCACTCACAGAAATCTGAGAAAGATCGTCCCAAGCTCTTTCATCCTCGCCGGGAAGGTTGGTTAGACTGAACTTCTTAGCTGATAGTGTGTACGCTCTAATAGTGTGCTTACTCTTCTTCTCTATTCTCAATTGCTGGACCCAGCAGTCATACCAAGGAAGTGCTGAAAGTCGTTGGAGCCTAATTGGTAAGACGGAGTCTCTATTGGATCTCGATACAAAAGTCTGCTCCCTTCTTTCCTCCTCACGGTAATTCATGTTCTCGCCTCCAACCGCAAGCGGTAGTGCATCCCTGTCCCTTAAGACGCATCCAAGCCGGCCACCGAGGTATTGAATGCTTCTCTGAACCTCATCTTCAAAGATGACGTTTAGGGACGTCTTGAGACGTGCCGTCAAGCCTGTCCTGCAGCTCCTTCATTGATCTTTTCAGAGCCATGGTTTTCCTGATTGTTGCGAGTCTGTTCCACAGAATCATGGAGTCTGACTACGTTGGCAATTATCCTACTAGCTACGTTGACCCCTGAAGCGGCCTCAATCCCCTCAAGACCGGGGCTCGAGTTCACCTCAAGAACGAGCGGCCCTCTGTCTGATTCTAGCATGTCCACCCCAGCTATCTCAAGACCCATGATATCGGCCGCCTTGCATGCTATCTGCGCGTACTTTTCTGGTATCTCTAAACGCTCGACCTCTCCTCCCAAGTGGAAATTAGACCTGAACTCACTTCCCTTAGCTTTCCTCCTCATGGATGCTACAACCTTCCCCCCCACTACGAAAGCACGAATATCTTGCCCATGTGATTCCCTAATATATTCCTGGACTAGTGGTGTTAATCCCCTCTCGAGCATCTGGTAAACCAACTGCTTTGCCTGTTGTTCTGTATGTGCCAGGAAGACCCCTGAACCGTGAGTTCCTTCATGAGTCTTGATTACGCAAGGTGCACCGCCTACTCTGGCGATTGCCCTCCTAGTACCTTGCCATGTGGCAACGGATGCAGTAATCGGTATCGGGATGCCTCCTTCGTTCATCATCTGGGATGCGCGGAGTTTGTCTCTGCTACTCTCGATTCCATCGCCCTCGTTCAATACTACTACTCCAATCCTCTGAAACGCCCTGACACGCTGAACTCCTTTCCTGGTAATAGAATGACCAATTCTAGGGATAACAGCCTCGCAATCTACTGCATAACCCTTGTGAGATATCTTGACTCCGTTGTCCCCCACTTCAACATCAAGTTTCAGTGGATCAATTATCTGTACGTCCCAACCCACTGCCTCTGCTTCCTCCAAAATCCTCCTAGTACTGTACAGACTAGGTGCCCTGGACAGTATGATAAGTCGGGGCCTCATGATTCTCGCGCCTAGAGGGAACTTCTTGAGCATATTGTCTTGTGGTATGGTTCATAAGTACCCATAGCGATGTAATTAGTGTTCATATTGGCGAAGGAATTGAAAGGCCCGGCAGTCGGCTGAGGTACGATAATGATGCCCGGGAGCGATGCGCCGACTCACGACGAGCTCTCCGCGATGAAGGTCGACGAGCTCAGGAAAATCTGTGGTGAGCTGGGTCTCATGGTATCTGGCAAGAAGGCTGAGCTCATCGATAGAATACTTTCTCAGTATGGACCTAAGGATGGTGAGATGGTTGGTTCTGATATTTCCCAAGAGATAGTGAAAGATAGTTCTGAAACAGAGGTGGGAGATGCTGTAGATCGTCTTCTCGCAAAATTTGAGGGCAAGGGCGATGTTGAGGAAGCCGAAGCTGTTGAGGTGCGTGTGGATGATCTTGATGTCTCGAGTACCGCTCTTCCAGAAGATGCCCCCGAAATCCCGAAGGAAGGGCTTCCTGATGGCTGGACCTTGGAGCAATGGGCTCACTACGGTAAAGAGTGGCTGGAAAGGGGAGACGATCGGGATCGAGAAAAGCCTGCTAGCGAAGAAGAAGAAATTATGGTGGCAGATATCGTTGAGGAGCCTGCCAAGACTGAGTCTGACGATGAGGATACTTGGAAAATCCCCGAGAGGGGCCAGGAAGGTGTTCCTACTACAAACAGCCAGGATAGCTCTTCGATGGTCATTGTACTCCCTTCGTTTGATTCTCTATTCGAGAACTGGAAGCCGATTTCAGCTGTTATTGTAGCTGTAATGATTGCCGGCGGGGGAGCATTCTACATACTTGGGGCCGATTCTTCTTTCCAAGCCAGGCAACTCAAGTATGGAGATGAGATGACTTTCACAATAGACGACGGTATGATCAGCATAGAGGGCGACGAAATGATCTCTCTGGTTAGGGACGCTGCCTCACCCAGTGCCTTGGATGAAATTTGTGATGAGATCTCTGTCGATATCGTATCTGGATCTGGTTCCTCGGTAATGAGGAAGGGTTCCCCATCGGATATTCAAGATGCGGGGGACCTTTCCTTTGTCGGAGCTGTTTCATCCCCTGATGCATATGGCAGGGATCACTTGGCCGCGGAGCATACTTTAGATTACGACCTAGATATGGACCTCACATTCAGGAGAGTGACTAGTAGCGGTGAATGTGGAGGTAGGGTAAGTCTACCCGATAACACTGCAGATATAACGTCAAAGAAATGGGCCGAGATTACATCGAAAAAGGTCATTAGATCAAATCTAAATGTTGACTTCACAGATAACAATCAGCAGACATCAACTGCAAATGCGATAATTTACGATCTTGAGGAGCTTGCAGGAATTAGCGGAATATCTCCTCTTCTACTTCCTCTCACCCCGTTAGAACTGCACGAGGTTTTCGGAGACATGGTTCTCACGGAGGGGAGTAGCTGGACTGATGACGACAATTGGAACTCCGAGTGGAGGTGGACGGTTGGTTCGGAAAAGAGAACAGACGATTTTGGTTATGTTTACGAGATAGAGATGTGGAACCAGGACATACAAGACTGCCTAGGTCATGCCAGACTCAATCTCTTAGTGAAGAGTGGTAGTCCTTGGCCGGTTCAACAGACGGTTGATCTACGGTTGGATAAGAGTCTCGAGACGGGTAACTGCGGATTGATTGCCGGAACAGCGGCAATGTCACTACCCGAAGGGAGAATAGAAATTACGATGACGATGTCAGAATTGACCAGCTCGACTGGTAGCAAAGACATAGAGTGGTATTCGACATATGAGAGTAGACCTGGGCCCGGTCAGGATAAGCCTAGTAGCTCATCCCAGAGACAGTGGATATCAGCAATGCCCGATGAGTCCCAAAGCAGAGATTTCAATCTCGAAGAAGCCATACAGTGCACCTTAGAGAACCATCCCAGTAGCGGGGTAGCAAACGCTCTGGAGTCTACTGGGTACATCTGGCAGGCATACTGGTCACAACCCACTAGATCCCCAGAGTGGAATATGTCTTGGGTTATGGAAAATGATGCCTCTGGATGGACCACTGTAAGGCAGTCAGGTGAATCTTGTGATCTAATCGAAGATAGTCAGTACAGCTCTGGAACTGCATCATGGGCTAGGGAGTCGATTCCTGATACTCTTACCTTGTCGCTTCTGGAAGGAAGACTCCTCGATGATCTGAGGTACTCAGAACTGAATTCCATGATTGAGGGATCTCAAGGAACATGGTTTACAGATGTTGAGCTCGGTTATTTGGTCACCATCCCAGAGGATGATCTCCTTTCCTCCCTCCCGGGGGGGATTGCGGATGGAAGAGTGGCCCTACTTGGGCAGAGATCTTGGACCGATGATAGTGGAATCGATCACTCGCTGAGATTTGGAATGGATGCCGAGACATCCAGAATGGCTGGTTGGGTCCTGACTTCGAGCTCTTCTGACTAATTTAAGAATCGGTTTGATGGCTTATTTTTCAGCGGTACGTTGAATGGTCTTCCGAGCGCCGTAGGCGCTCGTGAACGATGAACGGAGCGTACTTCCAGACGCGAAAGAAGCCCCTTTGATAGTGGATGTAGAGTTCACAGAGACGGATGAGGTAGCTGGTTCCCCCATACTAGATTCTGTCGAGAGCGTGAAGACTGAGAAAGCAACCGGACCCATGGATCTACCACCCTCATTGCCCACACCAGAGGGAAGAGGAAGAGTAGTGACTGTAATCAATCAGAAGGGAGGGGTAGGCAAGACCACCACAGTGATCAACGTGGCCTCTCAACTTGGCCTTAGAGGCTACAAAATACTCGTGGTTGATGCCGACTCGCAAGGTAACTGCGCCACTGGTCTTGGTGTCGATAAGAGCAAGGTTAGAACCACTACTAGGGATCTAATTCTAAATCCGGAGACGGCTATAAATGCGAGGCACGCCACTGCTGTTGAAAATGTTCACATGATAGTGGGCGATAAGACCCTGATAGGCTTGGAGCAGGAGATGCTTAGGCAGTTAGGCAGAGAGCGTAGGTTGGACGAGGCGTTGGCACCATTGCTACCTCACTACGACCTAATCCTAATTGATACTCCACCTTCACTGGGGATAGTCTCGGTAAATGCACTGGTGGCAAGCGATGGTGTAGTGGTTCCCGTACAGACTGAATACTTCGCTCTGGAAGGACTGGCCTTACTGTCCGGAACCATTAGAGAAGTTAGGGCGCTCCTCAATCCGACTCTGGGAGTTGATGGAGTGCTCATGACAATGCACGCACCCACCACACTGAATCATCAGGTCGCCTCGGAGCTTCGTGAGGCCTTTCCGAGACTGGTGGTGGAGCCAGCGATAAGAAGGAACATCAGGCTAGCCGAGGCCCCTAGTCATGGAATACCGATACACCTGCATCAGCCAAACAGCGCAGGAGGACAAGATTACAGAGATGTCGTTTCCGTCTTGGAGAGACGATGGGGTCTGAAAAGATGAGTGATTTGGAGCAACGGGGGTCTTCCTATATCGCCCCCGCTGACTCACCGAGAATTGCAGTACTGTGGATGGTCTTCGGCAGTGTATGCTTCGGAACGATGAATGCGTTGGTAAAATGGACTAGTTTCCATGCTGACGTATGGATGATCATAATGGTCAGATCAGCGGTCATAGCATTCGCTGTGGCTATTTTTGCCACCAGCAGAGGGTTGTCTCTGAAGGTTAGTGACAAGCGGACGATGCTACTGAGATGTGTTGTGGGATTGACCGCGATGATACTCTACTTCACCGCACTAGGAAGAATTCCAATAGGCCAGGCAGTGACGCTTCAGTATACTGCTCCTCTTTTCGTGGCACTTCTATCTGGTAGAGTCATTAGAGAGAAAGTAGAACCTATGGTAGCCCTCCTTGTCGGTACCGCCTTCGCTGGAATTGTACTGATCGTCTCGCCCGATCTCTCCAGTATTGATTCAGACGCTCTTCTGGCACTGGGCTCAGGATTCTTTGCCGCTATGGCATACATGTATGTCAGGGAGCTCAGGAATACAGACTCCGCTTCCTCCGTGGTGTTCTGGTTTGCGGCGTTCTCTGTGGTGGGAAGCATCTTCCAAGCGCTTCCTGACGTGGCCGGACTGGAGTGGAAGACTATTGCTGCTCTTATCGGCATAGGAATCGGTGCTGGAGGTGGTCAGGTAGGCATAACCATGGCCTATCACAGAGCCAATGCGGCTTGGGTTAGTGCCTTCTCCTACCTCACTGTGATTGTTGCTACTTTCTACGGTTTCACACTTTTCAACGAGTCCCTCGGAGCATCAGATTGGCTGGGTGGGTTGCTAATCGTAGGTTCAGGGATAGCCCTGATCTTCATGGCCCCTCCCGGGGATTCATGATCAGTTTTGGAACTCAAAAGAGGAGTCTAGTACACCGACCAATTCATCGATATTATCGATGATTTCGAACAGGGTGTTGTCCGAAGTGTAAATCAGAAGAGACTTGGAGTCCCCTCCGTCATTGTCAATCGACTGGTAGGCACAAATGGCGTCCATTCTGATTCGTGTCATTCCTATGTCTGTCATTGCCCTAATCCACTTGGTCATGGGCCGGGCGCCTCAAGAGCCTCTCTTAATGGTTTAGGGCCAGAGTTCATTCCAAGAACTCCGAGATGTCCCCGAGAGTTTTACGAGACAGGTTTGGCACACTGGCTTTTTCGGCTGGAAAGCCTACTGGAAGGACCAGCATGGCATGCTCATGTTCTGGCCTCTGAAGAATCTCCCTGAGAAATCCCATTGGAGACGGGGTGTGTGTTAGCGTAACAAGACCCATGTTGTGAACTGCAGAGATGAAGAGTCCTGCTGCGATTCCACATGACTCCTGTGAGTAGTAGGTGGGAGCCCATTCACCGTTGTCCCTGACTCTCTTACTATGTCTGAACAGGACAACCACCCATGGAGCCTCTGTGAGATGTTCCTTGACATGATCGGTACCCAATGGCCTGAGGACCTCGGCCCATGACTCTGGCATCCTCTCTGAATAAGTCTTCATCTCCTCTTTCTCTGCTGCTTCTCTGATGCCCCTCTTGATCTCCAGGTTCGAGACTGCTACGAATGTCCATGGTTGCAGGTGAGCGCCTGATGGCGATGTCCCTGCAGTCTGTATGGCTCTCTCGATTAGCTTCCTTGGTACCTCCCTATCGGAGAAGTGCCTGGTAGTACGCCTTTTATCCATCATCTCATAGAACTCATCTGCTCGTCTAGACATCTCTGCAGGGGGAAGCTCTGCAAACTCTAGAGTAATGAAGCCTGACTCCTCCTCGGCTTCGGACATAGTGGGGCTCAGTCGCGTCTAGCCATCAAGGCTGCCATTGCAAGGGACAGGGCCACCAATGGGGCGGCTGGACCGGGGAGCCCTTCTTCGTCATCCTGACAGGATGTCGACACTCCTCCCCACGATCCGTTATCCCACCAGCAATCTGACCATACCTTCCAGCCAAAGCCACTCTCCGGAATAGATATCTCTGATTCGTCTTCATGGTGCAGTACAAACTTCCAGTTGACGTATGTAACTGTCTGAACTGGAATGACTTGCCCCGTCCAGAGTAATCCGTCATCTGAGGTCAATGCCTGCGCCTCTGGCGGGTAGCAGACTCCAGAGTTAATGCATATCTGGGTTATCCAGTCCACAGAAGTGACATTTTCACTTTCCTCCTGAGTGATGGTAACAGAGATGTCGAAAGGCTCTCCTGCAGATGCCTCAGAGGGGGTGTCCACTGATGAGATAGGTGTCCCATCCAATGAGGTCTGCTCATTGACGCCCCCCTCCGCAACCGCTGTCAGGGCCGGCATAAGCAAGAGGAGCACAAGCATCAGGGAAGTGCTCCGCATGAGATTGCGTACGCGCACCCCTTCATCAAAGATGAGGCCTCAAGTCTCGATATTCCACAGTTCGTCTCCAATCCAATGGACTGTAGAGATTGCCTTTCCCTTCATCATCTCCATCATTTCTTCCCCATCTACCAGAGCTATTCCCGATGCCAGTGGAGCTCCTGATTCTTGGTCCCTGATCCAAACGAATCCTCCAGGCTCTATTGACGGGTCGGCTACGTGAATCCCGGCCCCCATACAATCGGCGCCGTTCATCAGGAATGGTATGGCTCCCTTGTCTACAGCAGCCCAGCTCCTCTCCGGCTTCCAAAACATAATTCCCCTCACTGTGGGGACCCATGTCATTGAATCGTGAATTTCCATGTTCATAGCCACTATCTTCCTATCCAGGATTAGGATGTCATTCCCCTCGAAGTGCGCTAGCTCGATGAAAGCCGATGACATATCCACCTCCAGTCCCATGGACTCGGCGAGTTGCCTCTCGACATCGCGCATCTGCTTATGGCGTACGGGCTTCCTCTTCCTGACCCGTGCCTCGCTGCTCATGGACCGGCCTGAGGGATGTACTCCAATAACGTAATGCTGGCTTTGGGACTATTTGTCACCTCCAATCGATTGAAATAAGGGAGGTTGGTCGGCGGGACGCATGGCGAAGTGGCACGGCATCTCCCGACGCAAACCCTCTGGCGGACGCTTGAAGCGCCCCAACCGATACAGAGGAAAGAGGAGGACCGAGGTTTCCAGCGAAGCACAGTACGCTTACATCGGCGAAAAGGACGATAGGAAGATGTACAGGAAGAACGCTGGCTCCCAAACCACGAGGCTACTCTCGGCTAACACCGTCAACGTGAATATTCCCAAGGAGGGCAAGACCGTCAAGGCTACTATCAACAGCGTTATCGCAAATGACGCTGATCCAAACTTCATCAGGAGGAACATCGTAACCAAGGGCTCGATAGTGGATACCAGCATGGGCAAGGTGAAAATCACCAGCAGGCCGGGTATGCATGGAGTCGCATCAGGAATCCTCCTAGAGGACTGAGTGCACGAAGCCCTCAAGTCACACGACCCTTGAGAGAGGCACGATAGCATGGCCGGAGACCCCAGCAAGATCACCGTATGGACCGGTTACTTCGATTCCAGACTCTCCAGATCCGCTGGACGTAGGGTCAGCAGGGAGTCGAGTATTCCACAGCCCACGTTAGATGCCGTGGCATGGGCTGCAAACAAGGCTGGAATCAGGAAGACGAAGAAACAGCCCGAGGCGAGCCATCCCTCGAGGCCATTCGCTAGGGAGGGGAGGCTGATACTATCCTCCAGTGACGCGATGGAAGCCACCGGCGAATCAAGTAAAGAGGGAGTACTGAGAGTAATCGGAGCTGTCATGCGAGAACAGATGATTAAGTCGAAAGAGGAAGGCGTCAAGGAGTCCTCCTCTCCCTCCAAGGGCAATCGTCAGAAGAGGGCTCAGAGGAAGTCCTTCAGACAGAACTCCGGTGGGCAAAGGAAGAAGAAGTTCGGTAGGAAGTGATTCACTGTGTTTTCAATTGAAGCGGGAGTTCCCGATGTCGATACATACCTACAGCTCCGTGAGAAAGCTGGAATGAGGGCTAGAACGCTTCGAGGAGCGGCCAAGGGGCTAGGTTCCGAGCTCTTCTCTGTCATTCTAAGAGTTAGTGAGACCGGGGAGACGGTAGGAATGGGACGAGTAGTCGGAGACGGGGGGACGGTCTTCCACATCTGCGACATGGCAGTTGACAAGAAGTGGCAGGGGAAAGGAGGCGGGACCATGATAATGGATTCCCTAATGGAGTATATCGGAGAGGAGGCATCCTTCCTGTCATACATCAACCTCATGGCCGATGTCGATGGTTTCTACGAGAGATGGGGATTCAAGCCTACTATTCCAAACTCCAGAGGAATGTTCCTAAGAATCTCGGATAATTAAGCCCGTTTTAGCACCAGATAAGTAGCATGACCGCCTCCGTGAGTCATGGAAACGGGGTTATCCGGCAAGGTAGTGCTCGTCACTGGCGGAGCTGGTGGCATAGGTCAGTCCATTTGCAAGGCATTCTCCTATGAGGGAGCTAGGATAGTCGTTCACTACCACGAGTCCGAGGAGTCGGCGAGGGAACTGGCAAAGGAGCTTGGAGGAGTAGCTATGGGAGCTGATCTCAGAGATCCTGAAGAGGCTAGTAGGTTGATTTCGGATGTTATCTCTGAGCTTGGCTCACTGGATATCTGCATAGCCAATGCAGGTAGCTACCCCCCTATCTCGAAGCCCCTCTGGGAGATCGATCCAGTCAGGTGGTCGGAGACCATGGCGTCTAATCTAGGAGTGACTGTGAACACAGCCCGTTCGTTCCTGTCTCACGCTTCCAAGGCCAAAGCAGGATCTATGGTAATGGTGGGGTCGACTGCCGGCATCTATGGGGAGTCTGGGCACTCTGACTATGCCGCGGCTAAGGGAGCCATTACTTCTGGTCTCATGATGTCCCTCAAGAATGACGTCTCAGAGCTCGCGGGGGTGAGGGTTAACGCGGTCGCGCCCGGGTGGACTGTGACGCAGAAAAAGCTGGATCAGGGCATTGATGATGAGATGGTAGAAAGGGCCATTGCGACTATGTCACTCAAGAAGCTAGCTACCCCAGAGGACGTCGCCAGAGTGGTTGTAATACTCTCATCCGACAGTATATCGGGCCACGTCACTGGTCAGGTCATCGAAGTGGCAGGCGGAATGGAAGGACGGTTGATACCCTAGCTATTGAGCCACTCGGCCAAATGGGGCATTACCTCGGAAGACTTCGTTATCACGCCCATATGTCCTCCTGGAACATACTCCACCCCGGCATTTGGGAGCACCTTGGATAGTAGGGAACAGGCCTCGAACTGGTGTGGTGGTGTTTCATCGCTGAGTGTAATCAGAATCGGGTTTTTGATTTTAGCATAGAAAGAGGGCGGAGTCATGTCATAGCATAGCATCCTGACCTCACTGAGTATCTTTGGCTGTAGCCCCCTCCACATATCCCTCCTGATATCGAACATAGAGTCCCAAGATCCTGGGACGTTCCAGTAGTCGACGAAGTCCCTAAGGAACTCCTCTGGCTCCAGTCCCTCTGTGAAGAAGGTCTCAACGACCTCTCCGAACTCGTTCTTGAGATCCTCCCTATCCGTGTGCTGCAGGCATCCCCAGACAGTTGGTTCATGGAACGCCATCCTCCTTATCTTGTCAGGATGGTTGGCGGCTAGCATCAGGCCGATGAAGCCTCCGTATGAGTGCCCGAGAATGTCGACCTGTCCATCCTCCCTCAGCAGTAGACTCTCTGCGGCGAGATAGTCTATCCACGAATCTATGTCCCCTTCCCCCTCCCAATTCCCGGACTTGGGGTAGCACAAATAGTGTGGGCAGATGATTCTCCTGCCCTCTATCAGAGGCAACATGTCTCTCCATTGCCTGGAGTCGAGACCGGTGCTACAGAGCATCAGAACAGTGGGTTCTTCGCCCTTTATCTCAAGATAGTGAAAATTGTTTCCATTGACCTCGATGTTTGGCATTATGCGTCGACCTCGTTAACCTCTTTTGAGAATCTGCTCATGAAATCCCACATTATCTGGTGAGTATCGTACAGGCCTTGATTACCTGTACAGGTCCAAATGAAATCATATGGTACACCATCGCATATGTCATTCACGTAGAGATTATGCCCTCCTCCGTGAGAAGTGAACAATATAACCTCAGTACCATTCTCGCAAGACGTGAAACTCTGGATGCTATATACTGCCCCCGGCTGGTTTGAATCAGGCAAAAATCCCTCGCAGTCATTGTAGTTGGCCCAGTCATAGAGATTCTCCAGAGCTCCATTCTGGACTGCCTCTATGGTCCTGGCATCTTCCTCAAACAACGACAGCCTTCCTGAATTGGAGTATTGCGCAATCTCATCAAGGAAACCGTGCATCTCCATTATTGGGATAGGGGAATATGCAGAGTCGTCGGTGAAGCCCAGATAACCGGATGTGCAAGCCACTGCTGCGATCAGGTGGCTGGCTTCCAATGCCATTCGCTGTGACATTTGACACCCGTTGGACCATCCAGTGAAGTATACTCTACTTTCATCCACTGGGTATATTGCAGTGACATTTTCGATCAGTTCAACGAGAAATCCGGCATCATTTATGTCTTGAGCCTTGGCATCCCCGCAACAGACCCCGGCATTCCACGACTCTTGGTTTTCACCGAATGCGCCGCTGTTCGGAATAGCGAGCCCCTCGGGATGGACCACTATTGCACCTACCTGATCGGCCAGGGTTGTAATGCTGGTGTAGTTTCTCATCTCGAAAGATGATGCGGCCCATCCATGTAGCTCGAATATTATCGGTGATTTGACAGACAGATTGATGTTTTCAGGGAAATACGTCAACCAGCATCGTTCCCGCGCCTCAAACTCAAAACACTGGTAGACGTCAGGGTCAGGGATATTCCTGTCTCTTATACACATCTGACGCTGCCGACGAACATAGGCGTG
>CAXHFM010000008.1:0-25572 GCA_964016345.1 uncultured Candidatus Poseidoniales archaeon
CGCCTATGTTCGTCGGCAGCGTCAGATGTGTATAAGAGACAGCTATTAATTTAGGGTACCCTAAATTTTATGTCTAAAGTGTTCTACGACAAACCATGAGAGCAGAAGAGATTGGAAGCTGGGCTATCGCAAATAAGGCATTACTCATGGCTGGATTGGTATTTTCAGCAGGGGTACTATACCTTATATTCGATGTAAACTATGAATCTTGTGATGATGAAGATAACTGTCTAACGATTGCATTTGAGGTACAGGACACCTACTTGATTTGGGATAAAAATCCCCAGCATTTGGCAGATAAGATGAGTTCTCTTACTGGGATGGACGTCGAGATATATCCAGTCACTGGATCTGGTGGAATTATTGAGGCCATTGACAAAGGCAATGCCGATATCGGTTTCGTGGACGGTGCTGCAGCATGGCTGGGATGGGAAGTCTATGACTTGGACATACTGGCCGCTGAATGGAAGTCCGATGGTAGGACATACTACAACGCCGCGGCATGGGTAAAGGCCGACTCTGACATCGCGGCAGCACACCTTGATGATGACCCCGATACAGATCCCTTTGCATTGATGGAGGGCAAGAAGTCATGTCATACTGGATGGCTTAAGAGCGCTGGAATGCTAATTCCAATGGGGTATCTAATTGGAAACGGATATGCGGATGTTCAAGGTGACGCTGATGACATTGACTCTCTAAGAGCTACAGTGACCAACTTCTTCAGCGAGGATTCGAGCATTCCAGAGGGTGGAACTCAATACTCTGGATACAAGGGTGCAATGAAGTGCATGATGACTGGGTATGGAGATATTGCCTTGACCAAGGATACTGCTTACCGTTTGTATTGTGATGAGAACGACGACGGGGTTGCCGATGGCGATGATTGGTGCATGGATCTTGAAGATTTAGTGATGCTTCCCTCGTTCGGACAGGCGCCTAGTCACCCAGCACTATACAATCCAGATTATATGGACAGCGAAACTGTCGAGCTTGTTCAAAATGCATTGGTATCTCTGAATGATGACTCAGAGGGAACAGAGATTCTCAGAGACCTCCTTAATACCGATGGAATGGTTGCTACGAATGCTGATGATCACTTGGGGACTTACGGAGCCGCTGTAGCTAATGTCCCTGGGATACAGGCATACTTTTCCTGAATTGCTGATACATACATTCATTTCCTGAACCATAAACACATGGTTGGAGATGGTAGTTTGAAAGTCGCTTGGACATTGGTAATTTTGATGCTGTCTTCACTCTGTATGGGATGCTTTGGCGGGGGTAATGACGATGAATTCCAATGGCCAGATCCAGTTGTAGATAGTTGTCAAATGGATTATGATTTAGAATGTTCAACATTACTACAATTAGGAGAGACTGCTCATCATTCTCTAATCAACCCCGTCGATGGAAAAATGTGGATTTTATTTCTGGGCGGAGTGATAAAGTCGTGGGATGGAGAAAATCTTGAGGACGTAGCTGACTTAAGCAGTCTAGTTAGCCAATGTCATGTTGAACAGGGCCTTCTTGGGTTCTCCTTTGACAATGACTACGAAGAGTCTAGGACGATTCTATTGTCCTATGTCGAAGAAGGAACTTGTGAAGGAGAGAATCAGTCCGATTTGGTGCTTTCATCTGCTGAAATAGGAGAAGATGGCATGATTGATATGGAATCAATATCGGTCCTAAAAAGGATCGAACAACCATATAGAAATCATAATGGAGGATTTCTCCTCCACGCAGGAAATGGAAATTATCTTTGGGGACTAGGAGATGGTGGGAGTGCTAACGACCCCCATGAAAATGGGCAGGATTCATCGAACCCACTTGGAACCATTCTTCTCTTTGAGTACAGAAGTAATGAGGTATCAGCGCTACTAGATAATTCCACGGGAGACCCATTCGTACTTCATTATGGTCTGCGTAATCCTTGGCGCTTCGACGTGGGTGCGGATGGCGATTTATGGATAGCCGACGTAGGCCAGAACTGTTGGGAGGAAGTCAATCTTGTGACTCTTGACAAAAGATCAAATTTGGGGTGGGGCGATAGGGAAGGATACCAAAATTTCTACGAAGGAGTAAGTTGCACCGATGAAGAGGAGGAGCCAGAACTTGGCGTGACTGATCCAATTTTGACTTATCCTCACGATGATGGAAATTGCTCAATAACTGGTGGTTATTGGATGGATTGGGGCCCTGAGAATCTAAGAGATGCTTACATCTATGGGGACTTCTGCACTGGTTCAATATGGATATTAGAAGAAATTGACGGAGAATGGACTGATACTAAAATTGGAAACTCGGGTGGGATGATTGTTGGTTTTGGAGAAGGCATTAACGGAGAGATAATAGTTTTCCATTGGACTGGAGAAATTGTCATGATTAGTCAGAAATCCTAGTATCCGATAGTATCCTTCAAGCCATTATGCCTAACCCACGTGACATGGATGATGGTGGCGCTGTCAACAAGGATGATCTTTGGTTAGATGCTATCGATGCAGAAGAGAGGGGAGATAGGCAAGAAACTCTTAGAATATGCAAAGAGTTGGTTGCAGTAGAGCCCGATAACTCGGATGCTTGGATGACTATAGCCAGGATGGAGCTTCCTGCTCCAAGCAAAGGGAAGCAAGAGATGCCTAGCCTTCTACAAGCAGCTAAGTCGGTCACAGCGTTGAGGAAGGTTGTCGAACTGGCTCCAGAGAATAATCAAGCATGGAACCTAGGAGGGACGTTACTGGTCGATCATCTAGGAATGATGGATGATGCCTTGGAATGGTGGGAAAGGCACCGAGAATACTCTTCGACCGAAGTTACCCCACTTATAGAACAGATCTCGATATTGGTTAGGATGGGATATTATGAAGAGTGTGCAGATTTGATTGATGAGATGTTTTCCTCAGAAATGGATTCTGTCGACAGTGGGGTGAAAATGAGGATGGGGAGAGTAAGCCAGACTGTTTCAAAGGCCTCTAAGATGGAGGCTGAAGAGATATTTAGGCCGAATCAGCCTAAGCATCCACGTTGGGAGGTTATTGAGAAGCTGAAAAAGAAGAAGCCGATTTCACAAGGACTTTTCCTTATGCTTTTTGTGGCACCTATGGCATTTTTCGTAGGTAGCACTAGTATGATTTTCATAGGAGATTCTGGCTGGTCACTCCCAATTGTATTCATCATACTGCTTGTGACAGTAATGGTCATTAGCAGACTGAGTATGAATCTATTACAGTCAATTAACAGACATGCCCTAGACCTAGAGAGAGCGATAGACTATGAGACAACTACTGGAAAGGTGTGCATACCAGGAAGCATCAGAGAGAGTCCGCTTTACTCTTCGTTAATGAAGAGTAAGATGCCGGCTATCAAGGAGAGGATTCACCTAATAGTTGAGTCTGGAGAGAAGATATCCAAAAAATGGGAGCTCAATATCCCTTAGTGGTAGTCTAGGTGCCAGCCGAGAAGTCGAGGAGATACGCTTTCTGATCTTCGGTCAGCTCATCTATTGTGATTCCCGAGGATGAAAGTTTCAGGTCTGCTAACTGCCTATCCTGATCTGGGTGGATGTCATACACTGTGTTGTCATAGTCGGGACCTTCACGTGCTAGCCTAGAGAGGGCCAGGAACTGGTTTGCGAATGACATATCCATAACCTCACTGGGATGGCCCTCCGCTGCTGCAAGATTTACCAGTCTACCTCTAGCGAGAAGGTGAATCCTCCTGCCGTCTGACAAGACAAATGCCTCATTATTATCCCTGATGGTAAAGATCTCATCAGCTCTCTCTTCCAAGTCAGAGATACTAATCTCACAATCATAGTGGCCAGTGTTGCATATGATCGCACCGTCCTTCATCGAATCGTAGTGCCTTCCGACTATAACGTCCTTCATGCCAGTGGCCGTACAGAATAAATCTCCCAGAGAAGCAGCCTCATCCATCTTCATTACTCTGAATCCATCCATCAAGGCCTTGAGTGCTGGAATCGGATCGATCTCTGTGATGATGACATTCGCCCCCATCCCCCTGGCTCTCATAGCCAACCCCTTACCACAATGACCGTAGCCAGCAATTACAAAGTTCTTACCTGCCAAAAGTACACTAGTTGCTCTTAGAATTCCATCAATTGTAGACTGGCCAGTACCATGGACATTATCAAAATCCCACTTTGTCTCTGCATCGTTGACTGCAATTACCGGATATAATAGCTCGCCAGCATCAGCCATTGCCCTGAGACGATGCACTCCGGTGGTAGTTTCCTCTGTCCCCCCGATTATTCCCTCTGCGAGGCCTGTGAATTGAGAATGGACTCTGTAGATCAAGTCAGCACCATCGTCCAAGGTAAGTGTCGGCTCAAACTCCAATGTTCTGTCAATGCATTCGTAGAATCCAGAATTGTCCTGTCCGTACCAAGCGTGGATTGAGTAACCCTCGGAAGCTAGCCAAGCCGCGACTTCATCTTGAGTCGAAAGTGGATTACAGCCTGACCAGGAAACCTCTGCTCCAGCAGCTACAAGAGTCTCTATTAGCACCGCAGTTTCCTTTGTCACATGGAGGCACCCGGCTATTCTCTGGCCCTCTAATGGCCGTTCAATCTCCGCCTTTGCCCTCAGGGAGGCCAATGCTGGCATCCTGCTCCGTGCCCATTCAACCTTCAGTCTGCCAGCTTCAGACAATCCTATGTCTGCGACTGTGTATCTATCGGTCGAGTCCATTTAATTCACCTATCGTCAAGCGCCGCCTTGTCGTTGCTGTTCGTAATAGCTCGCATAGTACTGTTCTGCGTATGCCCTAGCTTGTTGCTCATCGTATCCTGAAGCTACCATCTGCTGAACGTATGCTTCAACAGGATCCATTGTCTCAACTCCACCGAACTGTTCGACAGTGTCGTTCACAACGGTATCCTTCGAGCGCCCGCGGACAACTAGAGTTACCACGACCACGAGTATCAGAAGGATGGCGGCTCCAATGCCAGCCATAATTGTCGTACTAAGGCCCACATCGGCTGAGCCTCCTCCTCCAGAATCCCCTCCGCGGGGGACTAGGCTGATATCGATAGTTTCTGATATGACATACCTAGAGCCATCTCCTTCGGTGATACGTATGTGTATGGTTGAGGCGACTCCAGTCTCAACTTGATAGACATCTGAAATGTCTAGTGTGAGAGAGAATGTATCTCCGTCACTATTCATTTCTGATAAATTGAACTTTCCGATTTGCTTCTGTGTAATCTTCTGAGATGTTGAGTAGTCTAGGACTGCAGGGTCCAATGATACTTCGATCTTCACATCTCCATTCTCGGCACCAGAAATGAGATTCCCAGTTATGACAACCAAGTCTTCTCTCTGAGAATCGGTCGGCCTGGGAGCAGTGAACTGAACCAGTGGTGGCTCGTCACCGAAGTCCTCACCTACTACTATGAAGTACATTCTATGTTTCTCACTCTGCTTTCCTGCCTTGTCATAGACAATTAGCTCCACACGTATCTCATTTTCCAAAGTCCCTTCTGGATTGCTCGTTAGATTTCTGAATGTGTAAGTCCACTCATCTGTAGCAGAAGCTGGAATCTGGAACTCATGTCCCTCAAGAGTCGGGCTCTGACTATCCCACGGGTAGTCAAAGAAGACCTTCCACTCGAATAACTCGATTCCCGACTCACCCTCAGGAGCGTCTGGGTCACTACTATTTTCTGCAGAAAATGAGAGGCTGATATCTCCGGTCTCGGTGAGCCTTACTCTGTATATGGGCCAATCAGTTCCTGCAACGGTCTTTGTTCCGTCCAAAGCGATGAACTCAGAGGTTGCTGGATTAGAGATAATCGAGGCTGACGCTAATGGTCTGAACTCGTCTGCAAGAGTATCGTCCGTTACGAGTCTGATGTAGGTAATCCTGGTATGCCCCTCATCGTCATGGAGGTAAAGAGTAAGTATCCACTCCGCCCCTATTCTGCAACCTGTATTGGATGATGTGTTAGCGACACAGAAGGAGCCCAGTGTTGGTATCTCTGGTGCTGTCTGCTGTGTGTGACTAATCTCTCCAGCATCAATTACAGCACCATCCCAACCTGTCACGGAGTCGTTATTGCCTGACGAGAGGGTCCAATCAGCGAAGACTCCAGGGACATTCGTCACATAGTCGAAAGATAGATCGGAGTTACTCTTGATGTACATAGTTGAGTAAGCACCAGTTATCGAATCAATAGACGGGGACTGCCCGTTTACCGTCAGGTCATACCCCTCACCTGCAATTCCGAAGTCCGATGGATAGGGAGTCAGCCTGTAATCTAGAAGATTCGAAAGGATTGGAATCTGCTCTCCACCGAATTCTTGGGTTACACTGGGGTTCTCGACATCTATTGTTGTTACAATCATCCCTCCAGCACCTCTATTGCATAGTGAAAGTAAGGACTGCGACTCGTATGTATTGTCTCTGATCAAAGTGTGGAATGTTCCAGTTGGGTCACTAATCCTCCCTCCACAGACCTGAGGAATCTGCGTCCCCTGAACCTGTGCGGTATCTAAGCCGGAGAGGGCTACGTGACTGCCTCCATTAATTGCGCTGAAGGCTGATGGGTCGACGTCATCCATTAATGGATGGAATGGGTCGACAATGGTGATATCCTCACTCAGGATTCTGTTGTCCTCTGTGAAATTGACTTGATTCCTCATAGCTATATCCATTCCAAATGGTAGATTTCCTGGCTGATATGCATCTCTGTAAGGACCTAGATGAATCTGTGTGGTGCCTCCCTGAACCATGAACTGCTCCAAGGTATCAACAACAGAAAGGCCGTCGGTCGACCTAGAGGAAGCTAGCTTATCGTAATAATCTCCGTAGTAGACGTTGTAATCAGTCTGCCATGGGAGTAGGACCTTGTCATAGTGCTCCAACCACGAGGGCGTGGCATAGTCATCCCAATTCTCGAGCCTCATCTGAGTATAGCTCATTTCCATTGATTCCAGATCTGATTTAACCATCTGGAGGCGATTCTGGTCAGTAGGGTTTGAGAGTATAGCCACATCAATTCTGTCGTAGAAAGTTATTATGAAGAAGCGAACATTTCCTGATGGCTCCACAGTATTATCTTCCTTGGTAACTTGTGCGGAGAAGCTGATATTGTACGTGTGCCCGTCTGCCCATGAATTGAATGGCTGGGACCAATTAGCCCAGTCTCTCTGATGAGGCTCCAGGTCAAATGGGCCGTTATCAGCAGTCTCTTCGAATACTTGCTGATTGGTAGTGAGGTCTTTAATTGACATTGTCAACGAGTAGTCTCCGTCTATGACACCATTCAGAAGTGGTACCGAGAAGCTGTGCATCGCTTGATCGTCAATGGGGTAGACACATTCGTATGTTATATCGGTCACGCACTCCATGACATCTGGTTGCATCAGAGTAATTTCTGCGCTGGCTATACTGAACATGATGGTGGAGATGTTGTTTGCAAGATTTACTTCTTCCTGTTCGTACCAGGCATCTGTTGGATCGGTATTATCCAGCATTGTCATTGCGTCTATTCTGTATATTCCACTACTGAAATCATGGTTTGCGACGACAATAGTGGATGACTCGGAAGCGTCTAGACCTGTGACCTCTTCTGTGTAATTTCCGTCAAACTCGAAAGTAAACTCTTCAACTCGAATGTTATCAACTGCAAACCCTGCAAGACCCGCATTTCCATTGATTCCATCCTCATTGGACTGGAATCTCCAGGTTAGACTTACCTCAGAACCTGCAAGACTGGTGCACTCATCCCTCCAATCTGTAGAGTCGGCACTGCTCCTGTTCTGAATCACAATATGCGTCAAATCGAGAGTGATCGACTTCATGATGTTCTCAGAATCAAACCACACGACAGAGTCTATGTTATCGGAGTGGTCTCCGAAATACTCCACCTCATCATATCCGTTCAAGTCGAAATCCTCACATCTGTGGAAGTTCGGATCCTCGGGATTCGTATTCTGTATCCCATTCTCGTTTAGATCAGTCCAACTTCCGTAAGCTACGCCTTGGTAGAGTTCCCCCTCCCTTGTCCATGAAAGCTCAAGATTAGCAGCATCCCTAACCGCTAGAATGTTCCCTTGTGAGTCCTGCAAGAAATCCCCCTCAGCATAATAGTCGAAGGTAAGGTAAGTGAAGTCGGCGCCTGACGCTGCTATCGGTATCGGTTCCAGAGTTACAGTCTCATTCCAACCATCGCCATATCCGGTGTCAGGGTCTCCCAGCCAGTAAGCGAAATTCTTGAACACCCCTACATTCTGAGGTAGCATATTGTTAGTCCCCGACGAGTCGTCCAATCTACTTCCGTTCTCGTTTCCATCATCAGACCAAATTGGATCTACCCCTGAGAAGTCTTCGATACCGACCAGATCTGGCTCGGCATTGTAAATCTCTGCCGTGACACTGAAGTCAGTGAGAGTATTTCCCCAATTTGTAGCCCTCAATTCCACGTCTCTAGTCCCCGAGGCATACCTTACGCCGTTCTCCAGGTTCTTCCATGGATCTTCCGCCAGTCCGGGGTCAAATAGATTGTTTACCGTCGTTTGGAATCTCCTATCATCATTCAACGAGTCCATATCCTGGAATCCGGAAGGATTGGTAAGCTCGGTCTTAACGAAGTAGGTGGTGTTGTCGATGAAATCAGCAAGGAGCGATACTTCTTCGGTGGCGCCAGCGGCCAATCCAGTGAAGGAGATAGTGTCTGAGACGATTTCCTCGGTACCAAAGGTGACATCCCGCTTTCTGATTGTGATATTGTCGAATGCGAAACCATCCCATCCCGTGTCCTGAGATGATCCAACAGGGCCCACGGATCCAAGAAGACCGCTTCTGAATCTGAATCTGATATCGACAATCTGTCCGGCGTAGGGAGTCAGGTCGATGGACTCCATCTCATCTTCGGCATCTGACGTTCCCCCGCCTTCTGTGTAGTTGGTCCAGCCTGTAACTGATGCCGTGAATTGGTTACCGTTGTATGTGTTGTACTCAGGATCGACCCCCTGAAATAGGATTCTGAAGAGCCTCTCATTGTCCCATCCTCCGTTGAAGAAGACGGACTCCCATCCATTTCCATCTGACCATACCTCGATTCCACACGAGTCCTCATACAGCCACCTCTCGACGACTGAATATTGCTCATTGAGATACAGTTCGAAGAATGCAGAGGAGCACATCAGAGAGACGTCGAGGTATGCCGCATCGGCACCGGTGAGATCGACATTCTCCAGAATCAATGCTTCGTCCATGTTATTGTAGTATCCTGATGAGTCCTCATCCGTTCCATTGTAGTCTAGTCCTGCCCAGTAATATCCTGTTGGATTACTGTCCGCTTCGTACCAAGAGACGTTCTCTGAATCAGTTGAGTTCGTCTCGATATGCCATGATGATGAGCCGGTCTCATACATTCCAGTGTACGACACCTTTGAGAAAGAGCAAGCGGGACAGTTGGTATCGTCTTCGTTCCCATCAAAGTCGTTACTGTAGACAACAGTGTCAGTCCCCCCAAGGACTTCCTTCACCTCCAAGTCAACATCAATTGAGCCGGAGAGTGGGTTTAGGCCTGTGTTCTTTACGCTAACATTCACGAATCTGGTCCCCTCTCCTAACTGAGACTCACCAGTCGCGGGATTGTAAGAAGCTGGTGCGATGGTGACTCCTGTGAGGCCCATATCCTGGTTGTCCAAAGTGAGTACAGATAGGAAGTCTCCAGCACCGGCCCTTCCTTGTGTATCCAGCCACATTGCGTTGTTGGCGAATCTGTAGGAGTAGTCCTGTTGTCCTATGACGATCTCGAACGCACTGTCGTCTCCGCCCTGTAACTGACCTGGTATGGCCATGGTAGGCCTCCTTCCGACATCAAAAGATAGGGACGAGAGATAGCCGGGCCCGCTGGGGTCTGCTAGGATTATCTCAACAGTGTTAATCGACCTCAGGTTATCCAAGAGGAGATATGTCTGATTCTGGGCACTGGAGTCTTGCAATCTTGTCAATGTGAGCTCAGTAGGAACGAAGAAATCTGCCTCTCCGTCCTGATTGACGTCTTCTATAGTAATAGAAGCGCCCTTGTAATCCCCTAGGGCGACGTAATTCTGGGTGTTCCATGTACTTCCAGCTTTTTCAGCATATGAGATGTTTCCAGTTATTCCATCAACGACTGCTATCATGTCGATCTCGCCATCTCCATCGGAGTCGTAGATATCCATGCCACCCATTGGATAGTCATGTTCAGCGTCTAGCTTGAACTCGTGTATTCCCTGGGCGGAGGGGGTCATTGGGTTCGGGAATTGGTCTTGTAGACAGTCATACTCCAACACAGTCACATTGTCGTAATGGCCGACGGAGAATCCAACTCCTGCATTGTAGGGAGGGGTTCTTAGAAGCCACATGTCTAGGTCTTCGCAATCACCTATCGGGCCTCCTATTCCCCCACCTTGAACCGTCTCTCCCCAGTGTCCAAGCATGACGTCAGTGTAGAGTCCGTTAGTCAAGGGAACGAAGAAAGTCTGCTGATTGGTCAGAAGACTTGGGTCTGGACCACGATATATCTGAACGTACTGGTTGGAAAATGTCGCATCGATTGAGACCAGAATAATGTCATCATTTCCATCATCATTGATATCGCCTACCTCCATACTGACGTGGATTGGGTTCGAGATCGTAATCGCGGTATTTGACCAGGTGTTCACTGCACCGTTGCAATCTCCCCAGAGTACTGTAAGGTTACCAGGTCTTACGAAAGTCTCCCCTACGAACCTAATATTTTCTTGGTAGTAAATAATATCATTTTTTCCGTCTCCATTTATATCTGCAACCTCGACATCCACTCCATTGGCTGTGTCAACAAAGCCGGCTCTCTGTGAGTTGTTATTGGAGATGAAGACGTCTTGTCTGTCCGCAAACCCTCCTGAACCGTCATTGTACAATGTGGTGATGAAGTGCCCCATGGCACTAGCAGAGACAATATCATTGTCCCCATCGCAGTCCAAATCGCCCACTGCGATATCTGATGGATCGCGCTGAACAGCGTACTGTGTAATATGCGACGCACTAACTGCTGGCACGAAAGATGCCAAGGGCATTGCCATCAGAAGGAACACGAGTAACAGTGCTCTCCTTCCCTCTCTGAATCTATCTTGTGCGGTCTGCGGACTAAGCGACATGACCTTCGGGTAATTTAGCTCTCTCTTATGCCTTGTGGGAGGATGTGCTCCGCAACCCCTACGGGGTTGTGACAAAAATAATCCATTTAGTGGGATTCTAACCAGCTAGGATTAGGAGAATAATGATCTTCTGCTCCTCCGTGAATTCTCTCTAGTTTTCCAATTCTCCAAAGTCTGTCCAAGAAAACTTTGAGCTCTACTTCTCCCTTGCCTACCTTCTCGCCAATGAGCTTCTGAATGTCTGAAATAGAGAGTGATGTGTGGCCATGCTCCCTGACCACCATTGTCAAGATCAGCTGGAGCCATGCCTCGGCAAGAGGGTCAGCAGACAACGGATTTGATAGTGGCTCGGGTGGCTCTACCTCAGAAACAAACTCTTCTAGGGCCGAAATATC
This sequence comes from uncultured Candidatus Poseidoniales archaeon, assembly GCA_964016345.1. GTDB lineage: Archaea > Thermoplasmatota > Poseidoniia > Poseidoniales > Thalassarchaeaceae > MGIIb-O5. The sequence goes on from CAXHFM010000008.1 coordinate 11,549, forward strand.
AGGATCGGTTTGTTTCGATGTCCCTAATCCAGAGACCGCTCCCTCTAGATCTAGATCCCCTACAGTCCTTACAACGGATGGTATCCTAGATGGATCTGGAGGAGGACCCGGTAGTATCTTTTCAGGATCCTGACTTACTTGCTGAGATCTGTCCGAAGAATCGTGGGATTGTTGTCCTGATTTATCTGCCAGGGCTCTAAGGAAACCCATTGCCCCAGTAATTCCGATAGATGAGCGGGCAGAGTTTACGAAATCCTCTGTCCCCTCCAGAAGAATATCCACTTGATCCTGAGTTGATTTATATCGAAATCTAACTCTCCTTGAGTTCGGCACGTTATCCCTCTAATGTTCCAGTCCGGCTCATCGTCTATTAACCCGATTACTCACTAGCTAATTTTCTTAGGACAGTCTGCAAGATGCCTCCATTCCTGTAGTACTCGACATCCACGGGCGTGTCAAGCCTTACATTAGCGAGGAACGTCAAAGTTGTACCATCTAGTTTTCTGGCGGTAATCTCAATTTGTGAAAGTGGTTCCAAATCTCCCGAAGATGGGATGTCAAAATATTCAGTTCCATCAAGACCTAGTGAGTCGGCATCTTCGCCTTCTGGGAAAGTCAAAGGGAGCACCCCCATGCCAACTAGATTTGATCTGTGTATCCTTTCAAAGGATGTAGCTATCACAGCTTTGACTCCTAGCAGTAAGGTTCCCTTGGCTGCCCAATCCCTGCTACTTCCAGTACCATATTGAGAGCCAGCTAGAACTATCAGATCAGTCCCATCGGCGATGTATTTTCTACTTGCATCGTAAATTGAGGTTACCTCTCCAGTAGGAAGAAATGTAGTGAAACCCCCTTCTGTCCCTGGCGCTAATTGGTTCCTAATCCTAACATTGGCAAAGGTGCCCCTCATCATGACTTCATGATTACCTCTTCTACTTCCAAATGAGTTAAAATCCCTAATATTGACTCCTTTCTCAATGAGATATTTGCCAGCTGGACCATCCTTCGGGAAAGCCCCGGCGGGGCTGATATGATCAGTAGTGACAGAGTCTCCTAGTTTTAGAAGTGCCCTTGCAGAGTTTATCGGGTCTATTGGAACTGGATTAAGTAATATGCCCTCCAAGAATGTGGGTAATCTGACATAGCTAGAGTCTTCATCCCAAGGGAACAGTGGGGAGGGTTCGCTTGGTATGGAGTCCCACTTTGGCTCCTCTAGAATATCCGAGTATCTATCTCTGAACATTTCTGGCCCTATAGATGACGATACGGCCTCTTGAATACTCTGATCGCTAGGCCAGATATCTGCTAGCATAACAGGTTCTCCATCTCTGGAGTATCCGATAGGATCTGACTCGAAGTCTATATCAAGAGTTCCAGAGAGAGCGTAGGCAACTACTAAGGGTGGGCTCGCTAAGTAGTTGGCAAGAATTTTCTGATGTATCCTTCCTTCGAAGTTTCTGTTTCCGGAAAGAACGCTTCCTACTACAAGACCACCTTCATCTATGGCCGATTCTATGTCTTCATCCAGAGGGCCAGAGTTCCCTATACAGGTCGTACATCCATAACCTACCACATTGAATCCCAATTTATCGAGGTAAGGCGTGAGACCACTGGCATCGAGGTACTCAGTGACTACCCTGCTTCCGGGAGCGAGGCTTGGTTTTACCCAAGGCTTGATTTGAAGGCCTCTATCAAACGCATTCTTGGCAACCAATCCTGCTGCTATCATCACACTCGGATTGCTGGTATTGGTGCAACTTGTAATGGCAGTAATGACTACATCTCCGTGACCAAGATCACAATTCTTTCCTTCGACTTTGCACCTAATATCATTTAGTGAATTGTCTATTCCATGCCCCTGATGCCCTAAAGGAGAATTCAGGCTCTCTCTCCAGTGACTCTTCATTTCAGAAAGAGAAACCCTATCTTGGGGTCTTTTCGGGCCAGCCATTGAGGGAGTCACAGAAGATAGATCCAACGATAGTGAGGTGGTAAAGTTAGGAGACCTAGTGCTATCTGTTCTGAAGAGCCTCTGGGCTTTTAGATATCTTCTAACGTTCTCAACATGTTCGTTCTCTCTTCCAGAAAGCAACAAGTAGTCTAGAGTTATTTCATCTACCGGGAAGAAGCCACAGGTTGCCCCATATTCTGGTGCCATATTGGCGATTGTTGTCCTATCAGGAAGACTTAGATTCGATAGTCCGCTACCGTGAAATTCGACGAATTTTCCCACACAACCGTGCTCTCTGAGAAGCTCTACAATTCTCAGTGTGACATCGGTAGCAGTAACTCCTGGCATTGATTTTCCAGTAATCTCAAAACCAACGACTTCGGGAAGAAGCATGTAAATAGGCTGGCCAAGCATTACTGCCTCTGCCTCGATACCCCCCACTCCCCATCCCAGAACTCCAAGCCCGTTTATCATAGTGGTGTGGGAGTCGGTACCAACTAATGTATCCGGAATCCACTTTTCTCCCTCCACACGAGCTACGGAAGCTATCCACTCCAGATTTATCTGGTGAACTATGCCTCTTCCGGGAGGAACGGCTCTGAAGCCATCTAGACTCTGCTGACCCCATTTGAGGAACTTGTATCTCTCCATGTTTCTATGATACTCCATCTCAAGATTCCTCTCTCTAGCATCTGGAAAAAGCCCTGAGAAGTCAACCTGTACAGAATGGTCTACGACTAAATCTACAGGGACCTGCGGGTTAACCTTCTCAGGATCCCCTCCTAGATTTACCATTGCGTCTCTGAGAGCTGCGATATCGACGACAGCAGGCACTCCAGTGAAGTCTTGAAGTATTACTCTACTCGGGGAAAATGGTATCTCACATGGATTCATCGAGGGGGTCCATGAGGCTATATTTCTAACATCCTCTTCCGTCACAAGAAATCCATCGCACTTGCGTAGTGCTGCCTCTAAAAGGCATCTGATAGTGAATGGGAGTTCTTCTAGGTTGCATATTCCATGCTTCTCTAGGGCATTGATGTCATAGAACTCGCCGAGGCTTCCCTCAGCAGTCTGGAACGTGGAGATACTACCGAATTTATCTTCGATTGGCATGGACACCCGAACCACTGGGAACGAGTCCCACCCATCAACTTGACTACGCGCGGAATAGAGTTACTACATGACTGTGGCAGTAATTAGCCTCACATCATCAATTGGCTGATCTCCACTTGTGCTATCGTCGTTATCGTTATTCCCAGTTAAGACATTGTTGATTGCATCAACATGTGGCATGCCACTCAGTACCTTTCCAAATACGGTATGGACACCATCCAGATGACTGGGGGAACTACCAGTTGGCACTATGTAGAACTGGCTCCCTCCGGTGTTGGGGTTGGTGGTCTTGGCCATGGCTAACATTCCTGAGGAGTGGGTAAGGCCGTTGTCCGCCTCATCTGGAACTGTCCATTGGCCTTGCTCGCATGCACTGGAGCTACTCCTACTTTCACCATTGCAGTATCCAAACCACTTGGCGGCATTCCCTCCTGCTCCGTTCATGCCATCAATGTCGCCTCCTTGATTCATGAATCCACCAATGACTCTATGGAAAATCGTCGAGTCATAATTTCCTTGGGACGAGTGCAATAAGAAATTCTCAACGTGCTGCGGTGCTTCATTACTGAACAATTCGATGTCTATCGTACCAATGGTTCGCTCCCCAGTCGCTGAATCAACGTAAGACACATCCATCGAGACAACCGGATTGCCATCTTCTTCAGTAAGCATATCAGAAATAACTTTCACCGCAACTAGGGACATCATCATAACTGCTACTATTGCGAAGAGACCGAACGGGGTTGGATTTCCCTCGTCCATAAGTTGGAAACCCACTCCTCTTGATATTGCATTCGCGTCCATCATTGACAAGAGATTATTCATTGCCTTTTTGGCATCTTTATTATTGGGGTCCATCTTTAGGGAGTTGCGGTAGTTCTTCAGGGCCTTTCTCCAATGGGACCTCTGCATCTGTGGGTCGTCAGTTCCTAGTGTAGTTCCTGCATCCCCTGCCAGCTTCAGAGTCTTGGCCTTCTGGGAGTCATTTTCAGACAAATCCCATGATTTTCTGAGTTTCTTTAGAGCGAGGTCGTTTTCTCCCCTATCCATCATTTCCACGGCCTCAGACCATGTTTTACTGAGTTCTTCGGGTACAGGCATGGAGTTGCGAGTCAGCAATCCTTCAAAATTGCAACGGAAGGATAGGCATGTCGTAATTCTGCATTTCGCGGGGTAACGGCTAATACCCGACTCTCCCCGCAAGGGGTTGCAAGAACGCCAATGTTCGGACAACGGGGAAAAAAATCAATGGACAAAATCTACAATGATTTCACAATTAATGTCGCCACTGCAAACGGAACTGGTTCGCAGTCCTCGAATCTGATAATTCTGCACTCAATGTTTGAGATGGGTGTTCCAGTTAGCGGTAAGAATCTATTCCCCAGTAACATCTCTGGGCTCCCCACATGGTTCATCATCAGAGCAAGTGACAAGGGATATCAAGCACCCGGCGATGATACCAACATACAGATTCTGATGAATAAAGATACTTGGGAGAAAGACCTAGCATCCTTGGATCCTGGCACGATTGTAATCTATAATCAGGATGCCAAGCTTCCCGTCGATCGAGACGATTGCATATGCCTCGGGATGCCTATGACCTCCTTGGCTAGAGGAATTAGTCCGAAGATGGCGAGACTAATGGCGAACATGTACTATGTAGGCGGAATTGCGCACCTGTTGGGGATAGACGAGGATGCGATCTCCAGTGCCGTCGAGCAACAATTTAGAGGGAAAGAGAATGCAATCTCAATGAACCTCCAGGCGATATCTGAAGCACGCACTTACGCTACGGAGAACTGGGGGGATGTCTGCAAATACGGAGTCATTGCACGAGAGAAGTCCAAGGATACATTCCTCATTGAGGGCAATGAGGCTGTGGCACTTGGTTGTATCTATGGGGGGATAAGCATGCTCTCTTGGTATCCAATAACGCCATCCTCTTCCGTTGCGGAGTCAATTATCAATTGGGTTCCCAAGCTTAGAGAGGGTGAAGACGGGGGCCTAACTTGCGCAGTGGTACAAGCAGAGGACGAGCTTGCCGCCGCTGGCATGGTTCTTGGAGCCGGATGGGCAGGGGGCAGGGGAATGACATGCACTAGTGGCCCGGGCATATCATTGATGTCAGAATTCATTGGTCTTTTCTACTTCGCAGAGGTACCCGGGGTCATTTGGGACATTAATCGGACTGGTCCATCGACTGGACTGCCCACTAGAACTCAACAAGGGGACCTATCTATGTGCTACGAGGCCAGCCATGGAGATACGCAACATATCGTCTTAATTCCGGGGACAGTGGATGAATGCTTCGAATTTGGATGGAGAGCATTCGATTATGCTGAGAGATTCCAGACCCTAGTTTTCGGATTTGGGGATCTTGACCTCGGGATGAATAGATGGAGTACATCGGGATTCGAATATCCCAGTGAGACGTTAGACAGGGGTAAGGTCATCAGGACACAAGAAGAGATGGATGCAATCCCGAACTTCGGCAGGTATAGGGATGTGGATGGGGACGGAATTGCTTACAGGACACTGCCTGGAAGTGGCCTAGCTCCCATGCTTTACAGAGGAACCGGTCACGATGAAGATGGTGTTTACTCCGAGGACCCCAAAGTCTACTACGAGGCCATGCAACGCCTAAAGAGAAAGATAGATGGGTCCAGAGATATTCTACCTGCTCCAATTATTCGAGAAGAAGAAGATGGTGATATCGGCATAATATTCTACGGGTCTATGCAAAATAGCATTGTTGAAATCGATGATCTCCTAGAGAAGAAGGGGATGTCCGTAAGCACCTGTCGAGTCAGGGCTCTACCCTACCACTCCGAAGTAGAGGGCTTCATAGAGAGGCATGATCGTGTAGTGGTTCTGGAAATAAACAGAGATGGGCAACTTTATGGGATTTTAAGGAAGGAGCTTCCCCCAAATCTGATTCCGAAGTTAGTTTCCGTTGCTTACAGTGACGGATTGCCCCCAAAGGCTAGGGAGTATGCCAATAGGGTCACTGAGGTATTGGAGGGCTGATGTATGGTCAAACTGAATGTTATCAATCTAGAGAAATCCGAATATAAGGGTGGAAAGTCAACTCTGTGCCCTGGTTGTGGCCATGATCAGATATCGAATGTTATCATTCAGGCGGCATGGGAGAATGGCATAAGGCCGGAAGGCATAGCAAAGATGAGCGGGATAGGATGTTCCTCGAAGACACCCGCCTACTTCCTAGGAAAGAGTCACGGGTTCAATACCGTTCATGGAAGAATGCCTTCGGTGACGACCGGTGCGAACATGGTGAACAAGGATTTGTCATTCATTGCTGTATCTGGGGATGGCGACACAGCTAGTATTGGGATTGGACAGTTCATTCATGCAATTAGAAGGAATCTGGACATGGTATACATCATTGAGAACAATGGGGTTTACGGACTGACAAAGGGACAGTACAGTGCTACTGTCGAAAAGGGGTCAAAGAAGAAGAAAGGTATGCCAAACGAGCAGGCGCCAATAGATCTCTGCGCGATGGCAGTAAACCTGGGATGTACATTCGTAGCCAGATCATTCTCAGGCAGTAAAAAGCAACTTACCGCTCTTTTGAGGGCAGCTATGAGTCACAGGGGAATGGCAATCATAGACGTCATCTCCCCTTGCGTAACATTCGCGAATAATGACGAGTCGTATCGATCTTACAACTATGTAAAATCCAATGATGAAATCCTCCACATAGTAGACTACATCTCTCACTTCTCACCCCTTTCCGAAGTTGAGGTGCCTGAAGGAGAATACAGTGACATCTCCCTTTTTGATGGCTCGACATTAAGGCTAGAAACGCTTTCTTTGGATCATGACCCAGAGGATGCAGTTGCTGCTTTGAGGGCAATACATGAAGGCACTCAGGAGGGGCGACACGTAACTGGGCTACTCTACTACAATCCCAATCAACCCACGGCTACCGATACTCTCGGTCTCACAGAGACCCCACTCATGGGGCTCACCGAGAATGAATTGAGGCCCAGCCGGGAAACTCTGAAGGAAGTTAATGCTGGATTTAGGTCTAGATGACTATTGAATCACTCGGATTCGTTGAAATAATGGACCTGTGTCGGGGTTATGCTAGTCCCTTAGTGTAGTGGTCCATCATATGGCACTCTGGATGCCATGACCCTGGTTCGAATCCGGGAGGGACTACCATTCAGACTGATCTGTAAAGTAGTTGTGACGCCCAGCTTACCATAATGATAATCATGAACCACCCGAGGCTCGTTCTGATCCATCTCGACTCTTCCTTCTTCGGAGGAAATGGATCTATTCCCGCCTCTAGAGCTTCTGCGATAATTGCTAGCTCTTCCTCAATTGTCTCTGGCTGATTCATGGATAGACCTCATGGCTCGACAGTTGGGTCCCAACCTGAAACATAATTCTCATCCATGGATTGAAAGTACTCTTTCACCGGCGTGAGGTCTAAATTTTGGGATTGAAAATTCTCCTCTATCCTATCTCTGTTGCTTGATTTGGGTATTGTAATTGCTCCAGAGTCAATACACCACTTAATGGCGACCTGCGCTGGAGTACAATTCAGCAGACTAGCCACCTCGACTAGGTTTGAATCGCTCACTTTGTGCCCTCTTGCCAAAGGGGAGTATGCCATTGGAATTGCGCCAACAGCCTTTGTCATCGCAACCAACTTGGGCCTTTGGAGCCATGGATTGATCTCAATCTGATTTACAGCTGGCATTATCCTGGCGTAGGATTTCATAGCTTCTAGGTGGTGAATACCATAATTACTCACACCGATCGAGCGGACCCAGCCTCTTTCCAAGCAATCCTCCATCGCCTTCCAGACAGGGGGCCTAGCCTCCAAATTTTCTGGTGGGGCGTGTACAAGATACATGTCTATCGATCCAATTCCAAGATTGTCGAGGCTTTCTCGGCACCTCTTGATAACCTCATCATACCCTGTGGCATGGGGCCTCCTTAGTTTAGTGACTACAAAAATCTCCTCCCTAGGCACCTCTGACTCACGGATAGCCTCTCCTACCTCTGACTCATTCCCGTAGGCCATAGCTGTATCAATCAGCCTATACCCGCATTCAATAGCATGAGAGACAGCAGTCTTACACTCCCCCGGGTCTTTCATCAGATAGACTCCCAAGCCAAACATTGGCATATCGACCTGAGAAGTCATTTCTCCAGTTCTGATATCCTTGTGCCCTATAGTCACCGTGCCGGACATGACACTATGAGGCCGTGACATGTAATCAAACATTGCCGCAACCATGTTCAAGAGCTACATCTCTTGGAAGGTATGTGAGCGAGCTACCAGAGGGTCTGAAGTTACCTGATGCGAACACATCAAACATACGACGCTCGGCCTCAGTAATTCTCAGTAGGGAAGCCTCCGGAGGACATGAGGTACTTCTCGGACATAGGGTATCAGAGTTAGCTAGTTTCCCAGACTACTGGGCATTTCCAGGAGGAGGGATCAGCAGAATTGATCTTGAGGCTTCTGAGGTATTGAGGGGGAAGCTAGAGGTCGGCGATTCCTATGAGGAGGCCTGCTTCGCTCTACTAAGAGAGATGGTCGAAGAGATTGGCTTATCTCCTGGCGGAAGGGGTACCATAATTGAGGTGTCGTCAAAGATTAGAGAATCAGTCTGTGCAGATAAGTCAGAATGGCTGAGGCTGGTAAATGAGGGAGAGATTGTGATTGAGGGATTCCACTGTGAGATGGTAACAGATCGGACAACTCCTCCGTTCTCTCCTATGAGATTTCAGAACTACTTCTTCCACGTGCCATTGGGGGATTCTATGGTGTCTCCTACATTTCCACCTGGGAGATCAGAATTCGATGATTTCAGATGGTGGAAACCGAGAGATTTGATACACCAATGGGAGGAGAATACCGTTCGTCTGCCGCCTCCAATTGTCACACTAGTTAGGGACCTAGCTAGAGGAGTAGACGAGCAAGGAGATCTTCTCTCTGCTTGTGAAAGTTTGAGCAGTGACCCTCCTTCCGGAGAACATAGGATTGAGTTTGCTCCAGGAGTAGAAGTTTTTCCCCTTAAAACAGAGACAATTCCCCCATCAACCCATACCAATTGCTACATCTTAGGGGAATTGGGTGGAGAATGTGTAGTGGTTGATCCGGCTGCTAGATCGCATGAATCTTTGGCTTATCTAGAAAGCAAGATTTCACAAGTTATCTCTTCTGGTACTAGGATAGTAGCTACAATATTCACACACAAGCACCCGGATCATCTGGGGGACATGTCAAGAATATCAGAGATTTATGATGCTCCGATTTGGGCTAGCCCAATCACTCTGCGTGCCATATCGCATGATGGCCCATCGTCAAGTATTGAGGAAGGAGATTCATTCTCTTTGAGGGGGCCTAACGGCACCATGGAATGGAGCGTCATAGAAACGCCTGGACATTGTCCTGGACACATTTGCTTAGTGGGCGACCCTGGGATTGTAAGTGGAGACAATTGCGTTGTGGTCGGGACTATTCTAGTTCCCTCCTCAGACGGCAATATGAATTCGTATATTTCTGGATTAGAGCGAATTCGTTCTCTTGGACCTACAATGCTTTTTCCTGGTCATGGCCCTGCCTGCACCAATCCTCCACGACTTTTGGAGAGATATATCAGACACAGAACCTCGAGACATGATGGTGTCCTGAATGCAGTCTTATCTGGATTGAGTGGTTTGGAGGAAATTACGTTATATGCATATCAAGACTCACCCGATGCTCATCCCATTTTATCTCGAGATCAGACATTATCTCATCTGAACTCACTTGTTGAGTCTAAAATGATAGAGATCAGGGCGGAGCACTACTTTCCGGCTTAGTATAGGTCAACATTCAAACCAATGGTCGTTAAGGGATTATCATGTCTGAAAGGTGGTGGGATGATGAAGAAGAGAAAATCACTAAGGAAACCGTTGAGGACTTAATGAACGATGCTGAGATAAGGCGTATTCAACGCGAGGAAGAATTGAAAGAAGTAGAGCATCGTGCAAAGATAGCCAAGATCATGGACTCCGAGACTGGTACATCTAAAGTTTCGGGATCTGAAGATGGTATGCTAACTCTGAACCCAGATGAGGAGCCGGGTGTGGCTAAGGAGTCCGGTTCGAGTAAGAGGCTCAAAAGGTCCGATCATTGGCTCCTAGAGGACCCCGGCTACACGATAGTAGCGATAATCCTCGCCCTCGGCCTAATTACAACCTCAGTCATGGCGGTGACTGCTAGTGGGACTAAGGATCAATGGGCCGAAACACAAGCTCAGGTCCTTGAGAAATATCCGGGATACGACTGGGTGGAATATGAAGACTGCTACACGGATAACTACGGGGATGAATACTGCGAATACTGGTATGAGTTAGATTGCTGGACAGACTTAGACGTCTCATACTCTGTTGACAATACCACCTACTCATCAGAGGTTGATCATTTTCCAATTACAACCTATCAAGACTATGAAGGAGCGGAAGATGACTGTTTAGATTACGTAGAGAATAGTACTATGCCAATAGGAAGTTTCGTTACACTGTACTACAATACTGAAGACCCCAGTGAAGTCCGAGTTGATCCACCGTGGGATGAGATTTTCGGCTTCTTTTTATGCGGAATCATACAGCTAATCCTCTTGATTGTGATCCTCGTAATAGCCTATCTCGATGTGGGCGGAAATAGCGTAAACTTGTCTTCGGATGGTGACAGGTACTACGATGAGCCGGGCTACTATGATAGGCCCTGGCACAGAAGACCATGGTTCCATGGGAGACGTCGTTACTACCGCCATAGAAGCAGTGGTTCTCGTAGTAGAAGTAGTAGAGTCACCAGTAGCTCCGGAGGAAGGAAAGGTGGTGGAAGGTCCGGCGGTGGAAGGTCCGGCGGTGGCAGGTCCGGCGGTGGCGGGAGAGGACGGTAGTTCTAACATGGATTCTTACTGGTCTGGAGCGCCTGAGTTCCCGGGTTCTGAAGTCTCTGAGCAGTGGGTCTCGGTAGATGAAGGAGTTAGGCTGAGGGTCATAACTTGGAGGCCGACTGAGTCAAAGAATAGACCTGTGGTAGTTTTTGTAGCAGGATGGGGTTCAGTGTTTGAGGGATGGCGCCCCCTGATATCCAAGTGGTCAGCGGAGAGGACGATAGTTTACATTGAGACCAGAGAGAAAGGTAGCTCAGAAATTAGTAAGAAGATTTCCAAGTCTGACTTCACTGTTGAAAAACTATCTTCTGATTTGGCAGAAGTCCTGAGATTCTATGAATTGGATAGCACTGATATTGACTGGTTCTCATCTTCATTAGGGTCAACGATATTAATAGATGCTTTCAGCTGTGGTAGACTATCAGGCAGAAGCTCGATACTTCTAGCACCTAACACAGAATTCAAATTTCCCATTTGGGCTAGAACAATGATAGTTATGCCTCTACCGAGATTTATGTATTCGATGATTGCCCGTTTAGCCGTATGGGCAGTTGAGCGGAAGGTGAAAGAGGAGGGACAAAGAATCAGATACAGGAGGGCCCTTCTTTCGCAAGACCTCCAGAAGATGCACCTCTCAGCTAGGACACTAATCAGATATTCACTTCCTGAGAATCTGGAGGGGATATCTTTCCCTTGTGCCGTAATGACGGCACACTCAGACAAACTTCATGGAATGGAAAAGGCGATGGGAATTGTTGAAAGCATACCTGATTGTAAGTTTATCGAGGTTCCTTCGAATCAATATGCCCACGAGGCAGATGTAATCAGTGACATCAATGATTTCCAGTCATTGGAGTGATTGGTAGTAAAATAAGCGATTGGCTGATGAAGTGGTCCTATGACGCGCAACTGATAGAATGCGCGAGCAGACCTCATCGTTCGAAGTCGCTAGGACCGTTCGCGAGCTCGGAGAGATGGTTGGATCCAGGGTCAGGAAGTCATACCAACCCCACTATGAGCAGATTGTTTTGAGGATGAGTAAGAAGGGATTTCCAAATAGGGACCTCATCATTGTTAGAGGCAAGAGGATTTACTCCTCGTCTAGGGATAGGCCAATGCCTCCTAATCCATCTCAATTCGCAATGATACTCAGAAAGCATCTTGGAAACTCTAGATTCATAGGGGTCTCACAATTTGGGTTTGACAGGGTTCTATCGTTAGAATTCGAGCACGGTAGAGGGAAGATGTCCCTGGTGATAGAGCTGTTCAGGGATGGAAATATACTTCTTTTAGACGAGGAGGGAGTGATTATACAACCCTTGACTCATGCTAAATATGCTAGTAGAACGTTGAAGAAAGGAGTTAGATATGCTCCTCCGCCTGCTTCTTTGGACCCTCGTGAGCTTGACAGGACTAAACTTGATGAAATTCTTGAAGAGAGCGATAGTGACATCATCAGGACTGTCGCCTCAAGACTGAATGTGGGTCGTGTCTATGGGGCGGCTGTTTGTTCAAAGGCGGGCCTGTCGGAAGATCTTTCTGCCTCTTCGCTGGATGATTTGCAACGGAGCTCACTTCTAGTCTCTATTGAGTCTATGATGCATGAGCTTGAGGAAGGAGACAGGTCTATTCTATGGGTCGACGACGCCGATAGCGTAGAGAAGTGGAAATCCTCCCTGGAGGGAGTCGAGAGTGAAAGTCCTAGCGGAGCAGTACTTATTTCCCCCATCTGGTTGAAAAATATGGATGGGCATCCGTATATCGAGATGAGCTCTCTCTCAGAAGCTCTAGACACAGTCTTTGGAGATCATGACTCTGCGGGATTCATCAGGAGAGAAGAAGAAAAGCTAATTGAGGAGGGATCTACCCAAAAACAGTCACAAGCCAAGCTAGAGAGAAGGGCTGAACAGCAGAAGAAGGCGATAGAGGGCTTCATCCAGAAGGCATCAATTTCGCAGGAGCTAGGAAAATCTATTCAGGAAAACTGGGATCATGTAAACTCAATTATTACTCAATTTAATCAGGCCGTATCGAGGACAAGCTGGAAGGAGGTAATCGAAATATCTCAGGGTGTTGATTGGATAGGAAGAATTGATCCTAGGAAAAGGACGATACTCGCCTATCTGCCTGATGAAGAGGGAGGACCGGGGACTAGTGTGACTCTGGAAGTGGATAAGACGGTTCATCAGAATGCACAGCGATATTTCGAGACTGGTAGAACTCAGAAGGACAAGGCATCCGGTGCTGAAATCGCACTAAAGAGGACGGTCGAGGCTCAGAAAAAGGAAGAGAAGAAGGTAGCTAAGGATTTGGCTGGAGGGAAGCTAAGGGCAATCAAAAGAAGTAGAAGATTTTGGTTCGAGAAATACAGATGGGGAATTCTTTCAGACGGTCGGATTATTGTCGGAGGTAGAGATGCCAAAGGAAATGACTCAGTGGTAAAGAAGCACTTGGGGTCCAAGGATATGTATCTTCACGCAGACTTACATGGTGCTCCTTCTTGTGTTCTTAAGCTCAATGAGGGGATTGAATTCAGGTCGGCTACTGAAAATATCCCTGATGGAGTTTGCTCACTACAAATATCACAGAATATGGACGGCCCGGACGATGCCCGGGAGCTTCCTGATTCCATACTTAAGGAAGCTTCTCAAATCGCTGTTTGCTGGTCTAGAGCATGGGGGAGCGGAGGGGCCGCGGCTACTGCATTTTATGTGAGGCCGAGTCAAGTCTCGAAGAAGACGGAGAGTGGGGAGTCCCTTGGCAGGGGCGCCTTCGTTGTCAGGGGCCAGAGACATTGGTACAGGGATTTGCCTCTAGAGCTAGGAATAGGAATGGGGGTGGTAAATGGAGTCCCCCTTCCGGTGATAGGTACGGTTGAAGCTATTTCGAGTTGTTTCGGGAGATGGGCCAGAGTTATTCCGGGCAGGGATAAGAAAGAAAGTTTAGCTAATTCGATTTCAAAAGCCACTGGCCTATCTCAAGACCTGTCTCTTATACACATCTGACGCTGCCGACGAACATAGGCG